>JBKJMR010000382.1:0-6097 GCA_046596275.1 Bacteroidia bacterium
AGGAGATGAAGGTAAAGCTGCAAAAGATCGAAGCGCAATCAACAATCAATGGCAATCCGAAGAACCTGGCCAAAAGAGCCGTTAACCAGGCCAGCAAAATTAAGCTGAGCGACGCCAAAGTAAAAAAGCTCCAGGACGATCTTGAAGAGCTAAAAGAGCTTATCAAGCTGCTGCGGGTAGCCTCATTCGTAGTACCAATCAATACACCGGCGTCTTTTGTCGTGTACCGCTCGATCAGTGATCATCTTCCTATTTCGGTAACATTAACATTCTGATTTTTAAAGCACCTGACCTATGAACGGCAATAGCCTTTTGGCACTATTACAGCAGCAATACCGGGATGGGTATATCGATGTATCGCAGTTGGATGATGCGTCCTATACTGCCGTATTCGACCAGCTTGGAATTGCTTACCTGGTTTATATAAATGACCCGAGCGGTGCGGGCTGGACGAGTGCAACAACCAGCGCCGGAACTGAATTGCTTTTCTCCGGAACGCTGGCCCCGGATTCGATCGTATTGGGTTTGCCTGCCTCAGCCCCATTGCAAATACGTTTTCTTCCCGTCGAAGGAAATACTAATGCATTTACGCTAAAGCTGATTTTATTTTTGCCTGCCGCCTGGACTTTTGGACAATCCTTTCGTTTGTTGGATAACGATGTATATAATACGATCCGGCTGCTCGATCCGGCAACAAATCCGTCTTCATTTACTATACAGGCCTCAACAGCTGGTTTGGCTGATCCTGTGGCGAATCCACCCTTAAAATTCAGGGGATTTATTGATCAGAACTCCTCTGTATTTACGGTGCTCACCTGTTTTATTTCAGGTGGCGTACAAAATCCAGTGGAAGGTCCGATTCAATATGTGTCGGATACCGGTGCAGTGGATATGAATCTATCGCTTGCATCGAGTACCGTTGCTAACCTGTTTGGCAGTACCGGGCCTTCTTTTGAAATCGGCCTCTCGCTCTATAGCGGCTTGAATATTCCCTTGAATCTTTACGAATCTGGTGTCAGGCTGGAGACCGATCTTGTCTTTGGCGGCGTTACAGCACCGATGTTTGCTTTGTATACTTCTTCTGCACCTGGTACAATTACATTCAGCGTGCCACAGATAACGGTAAGCTTTGAAAATGCGCTTGATTCTATTGATGAGTTATTCGGTCATGCGGATGCAATTACGCGGGTTATTCCCCCTGCTATTCAGACTAGCTCGCTTATTATTAAAGGACTTTCGTTTCGCATAGGTCTTGAATTGCTGAATGTGCAGTTTTCGTGGATGGGAGTAAGTGCACTGGAAAATGCACCCTGGGAAATCTGGCCGGGCGTATTAACGCTTTCCAATATCAGCCTGGACTTTACCGTTTTTAATCCCTTCAGCTCTACGTACAGGTACAGTTTCAGGCTTTCGGCAGAAACTGTTTTAGGTGGAGTGGAAAATGGACTTCCCATGCTGATAACCGGGGAATTACCAGGCTTCAGGCTTACCGGATCGCTGAATGATACTGCATACAATTTGTCGCCACTCATTGCGCAGCTTTTCGGCGACGCGAAAGGTCTGCCGGAAGATATCCAAATCGTGAAGCTTGATTTTGATGCGGGAATAGAAAATAAGTCCTATTCATTTGACGTGGTCACTGTTGGCGATTGGAGCATTCCATTCGGGACTGATAACGAGCTGGTGTTTAAAGAAATTAAAGTTTCTGCTTCTTATGTTGAAGGAACAGGTGCGACCGGCATTCTTTTTTGTGCTTTCGATATCAACGCCAATCAATTCAGTGTCGAGCTCGATCTTGCTGCAGAAAATGTAAGGCTATTGGGAACATGGAGCAACCCGGATTCACCGATTGATTACGAAGACATCGCCATCACACTTGGCATGTATGGCCTTCCTAATCTTCCCGACAACCTTGACCTCGATCTTACCGAAGCTTCCTTCGAGCTTGAAACAGCAGGACCTTCTGTTTCATTTGAGCTCACTTCTGCTTCGTATGGATCAGCAGCGCTCATTGCCGGAAAAGATGCAACAGGGAATTGGGGATTCGTCTTCGGTTTGATTGCCGGACTTGATCTCAGCGTCAATCTCACCGATATCGATGTGATCGGAAATTTTGTTCCGCAGGGAATGGATGTCATTTCTGTAAACAACCTGCGTTTTATTGGCGCAACTGCTGCAATTCCGGTTTACACTTCAACACCGCAATTGGAAAATGTGCTTGGCACACAGATCAACAGCGGACTGGTGCTTTCCATTGATCTCAATATCGGAACTTTATTCAGCGAAACATTTTCTGTTCGCTTCGGTGGACTCGATGATGGAACCGCAATTGATATTCCTCCGCCAGACCAGATTGAAAACGGTGGTGATGAAAATCATCCACCAGGAAATAATGTTCAGCCTAATGTAACTACTCCAACTGTTCCCGCCGCACTTCCCGGCCCTACTTCCGCGTGGATCAATGTGCAGCGTTCCTTCGGGCCTGTGCATATTGCACGTATCGGGTTCCGGATTACAGAAGATGAATCACTCGGTTTATTGCTTGATGCAGGCGTGAATCTTGCCGGACTCACCATTGGTCTTTCCGGACTCGAAGCAGATATTCCAATCAGCGCACCGTTCTGGCCGGGCTTCTCTTTGGCCGGTTTGGAAATTGGTTACGTAACACCGGGACTTACAATTGCCGGTGCTTTGGTGAAAGCAAATGGTGTAACGCCAACAATGTACACCGGCGAATTGATTTTGCAGGCAGGAAGTTTTGGTGCAACTGCATTTGGTTCGTACACCACTACGAACAACGAACCTTCACTCTTCGCCTTTCTCGCGCTCAATATTCCCATCGGTGGTCCGCCGTTCTGTGTAGTTACCGGATTGTCGGTTGGCTTTGGATACAACCGGCGTTTGATCTTACCAACTATCGAAACGGTGCAAACCTATCCGCTTGTGCAGGCGGCAATGGGCATTAGCGATCCACAGCAAACCATCAATGCGCTGAATCAATACATCGTTCCGGCAGATAATCAATACTGGCTGGCTGCCGGCATTCGTTTTACTTCTTTCGAAATGCTGAATGCGTATGCGTTGCTCACAGCATCATTTGGCACACAAGCAGAGATCGCACTGATGGGCGAAGCCTTGCTCACACTTCCTATTGCTGTTCCCGGGGAAGAAGAGCTGATCCTCGCGCAAGCCGATATGGTATTGCTGGCAAGCATCAATCCTTCGCTCGGACAAATTGCGATCAGCGCACAACTTACTTCCCGCTCGTATGTGCTGGACCGCAATGCGCAGATCACAGGAGGTTTTGCCTTCTATTTCTGGTTTGGAAAAAGCGCACACAAAGGAGACTTTGTCGTAACGCTCGGCGGATACAATCCTTATTTTACCAAACCAACCTATTATCCCAAAGTGCCTTTACTTGGTCTCAACTGGCAAATTTCCAGTTTGATCTCTATCAAAGGCGGATTGTATTGTGCGCTTACGCCGTCAGTTATTATGGCGGGCGGCAACCTCAGCGCGAGTTATTCAAGCGGGAATGTGAAAGCATGGTTCAATGCCAATGCCGATTTCCTGATTCGTTTCAAACCTTTCGCGTTTGATTCAACGATTGCTGTCAGTGTGGGCGCATCATACAAAATCAATTTGCATTTTACATCCAAAACAATTTCTGTTACTGTTGGCGCGAGCTTGAAATTATGGGGACCGCCATTTGCCGGAACTGCTACAGTTGATCTTGGTGTAATGTTATTTACCATTGCATTTGGTGCTGCAAAACGAGCCACCTCCACCTCCATCGGCTGGACAGAATTCCGGAATTCATTCCTGCCACCTGAGCCCGGCACACTTACGCAATCGCAACAGCTTGAAGTCTCCAATGGAAATACAGCTACACAAAGCTTAATTCAATTTAATGCCGACCGCGGATTAATCAGCACGGCAACCAAAGATCAGCTGGGCGAATACGGAATAAATCTTCCCGATGGATCAATTGCCTGGCGGATGAATCCGGGCAAATCAAGAATTTCCATTACAACTTCCATTCCTTCCAAAACAATATTGATCGATCCATGGCCCGACAATTCAAATTCCCTGGGTGGATTAAATACTGATTTTGGCATTGGTCCCATGAGTCTCGCTCCCGCAAATGTCGGCGTGCAATTGAGCGTTACTGTTTCTTATAACGGTAGCGCAGATCGCACAAATCTTTGGTCTGTTAAGCCGCTCGTTGAAAACATTCCCTCTGGGTTGTGGAAAAACACAACCAATTCGATGACCGGAGATGCCCTTGTCAGGAATGTTTTGCAGGGAATTCAATTGACGCCAAAACCTACAAGGCCTGATGTAATGGCTGCGATGCCGCTTTCGAATTTGCTTTTTTGGGGTGTGCCCGATCCGCGCTTATTTAATTGGTCTCCAACTATTCCTCCTTCAGCTGATTATTTTGCGCAGGGAATGCAAAATTTCCAGTCATCATTGGCATCGCCAGCAGTAACCGCTACACGTAACTCCGTGTTGGATGTGCTCGCTGCTCAAGGTCTTACAGTTTACAACGCGGACGAGATCCAATTGGACGATTATACCGTCAATGCACAAAACCTATTGTATGCTGCGCCACGCATTTGTTATCTCGGTGAAACAAGTTCCTCATCCTCTATTCAGTAATATCCAATGATCAACGATTCAACAACCATCACCTTCATCCAGAACCATATTCCTGCGCTGGAAAGCGGGCAGTATACAGTAGAAGTAAGCCAGGCTATAACAGCTGGCACACAAACTACTTACACTGCGCAACAGTCATTTTATGTTTCGGGGAAACGCTACAGCTTAGAAACAAATGATGTGAATAGTGTCTATCCACCTTTGGGAAGTTCCGGGCAATACGAGCGAGTGCTGCCACATATTGTGATCAATTCCTCTTCACTTCCCTGGCAGCGCACCACCGGCTTTACGGGTCAGCTCACCAACAATAATAAAGCGCCCTGGCTTGCACTTTTGCTTTTTGATGAATCGGAAAATATCGGTGCAGCACAGCAGGTGACACTTGGTACTTTGAATTCAACCAGCTCTGCTTTCTTTCCGCCAGGAACAAACGAAGCGGGAGAATCGGATGATGATGTTGTAAATGTGATCGACGTTCCGCTAAATCTGTTCAATCAAATTTGTCCACCGGTAACCGACCTGCAATGGCTCGCACATGTCCGGCAGGTTTCCGTAGCGAACAAAATCACTTCGAACGATGCGGCAGCAAACCACACGTATGCCGTTGTAATTGCCAATCGTCTTCCACAGATCAATCGCCTGAGCACGGTACATCTCGTTTCGCTTGAAAATTACAGCGATTATATGCCAGTTGATTCTTATAATACACAAAGCGTCAATATTCCTGTAGGAATTTCCATGATGAGACTGGTGTCTCTGTATTCCTGGTCATTTCGGTGCACGCCGCAATTGCAAAGTTTCGGTGGTTTGTTAATGGATGTGGATATGAATCCGCCCACTTTGCAAATGCCTTTTGTGACAGAAGAGAATGCCCCTTCCTCAGCAAATCAGGCTGTGCAAAATGCATTCGGCATTGGCTACACAGCCATGAACCACCAGTTACGCAATGGCGAGCGGACCGTTTCGTGGTATCGCGGGCCCTTGTTGCCATTGGGAACTCCTCCTTTTTTAATTCCACCTTATACCAGCGCTGATCAGCTGATGCGTTACGATCCAACACTCGGTATGCTGGATGCTTCATACGCATCGTCATGGCAATTGGGAAAATTGCTGGCACTGCAAGACAATGCTTATGCGCAAACACTGGTACGCTGGAAAGCCACACAAACAGATGCTGTAGCACAATCACTCGAAGAAGCAATTATTGATGAACAATTTATTTTGCCGCCCGAACGCAACCAGGAGGTGAGCTTAAAAAAACAATCGCGCATTTCTTCTACAATAAAAAACGTTGTCGGCCCTGCAGCAGCAATAATAAATTCAGTATCTAATTCAGAAGCATAATGGCAAAACAATTTTCTAAAACCAGCACCCGCGCGCAACGCAACCTTGCTTTGTCGGAAGTACGGCTTGACGAATCGTTGATGACACAACC
>JBKJMR010000527.1:0-4303 GCA_046596275.1 Bacteroidia bacterium
TCCAAGAAAGCGCGGCTTCCTGATCTTATTCAACGCTTCTGTACGCGATTGCACATGCAGCTTCATGTAAATATTCCGGATGTGCGTTCGTATCGTTTCCACTGATAAATAAAGCCGGGAAGCAATTTCTTTGTAACGCAATCCATCTTCAAGGAAAGTAAGAATTTCTTTTTCGCGCGGCGTGAGCAAATAATATTCATCTGTGTGCTCATCAGTACGGTTAAAGGCCTGCACCACTTTACGCGCAATTGCTGCGCTCATAGGGGAGCCACCGTTTTTAATATCGATGATCGCTTCTATGATCCGTTCAGGAGAGGAATTTTTCACGATGTAACCTGAAGCACCGGCTTTAAGCGAATCGAATATTTTTTCATCGTCTTCAAAGACCGTGCACATCAGGTATTGCGTGGAGGGACTGATATTTCTGCCTGTACGTAAAAATTCTATTCCTGATCTTCCTGGCAGACCAATGTCAAGCACAACTACATCAGGAAGCATATTTGATATTTCTTTTTCATACGCTTCCACACTTCCGAACAAACCGGCAAAAGCAAGCTGAGGGGAAGATTCAACAATCTGTTTCAAGGATGCGCCGATCTCCTTATCGTCTTCTACAATACAAACGGTGAATGGTTTCATGATGTAAAATTACCAGGAATCGGTTCGGTTAAGCTCACTACAAAGTAGTATTTATTGAATTAGGTTGTATGCTACATGCCACAACAAAAAAAACGTCCCGGGAAAATGGAACGTTCTTTTAGGGTTAGCATTGCACTGGTCAGGGATTTATTCTGTACTTCTCAATTTTACTTCCGCTGAAATCGAAAAGGTAATTTCCATCCGGTGTGAGCTTCGGTTTTGTTTGTCCTTTGAATTTTCCTTTTACTTTGCCTGTGTTCAGATCAAAACCTGCGAATTCATCTTCACCTATCCAGACAAAATAATTATTGCCATAAGCAAAATCGTAAATGATGTCACCGACTTTTGTAGCATAATTATTTTTTCCATCCGCTGAATTAAAAGATGCAATTCCTTTATCGCAGATCACGAAAATTTTTCCGGTAGTTTCATTCAACTCAAGTGTAATAGGGTTCCCGATCTTATAGTCGTTCATCGGTGTAGCGTAATTTGCTTTCCCTGTTTTAGCATCGAAAGAAAAAAGATTTTTATCGCTACACACAAAAACATTAGATCCGCTAACAACCAGGTTTGTAATTCCATCGCTGAATTTATCTTTAAGCGTTTCTTTCATGGTCGATGTTTCCCACAATACAGTTCCGCTATTTGTATCATAAGCTTTCAATCCGAAAGGTCCGACAAATTTGTATTCACTTTTGTAAACATTGGGATTTCCACCACTACCTGGGATAAAAGTTTGCACATTAATTCGTCCGCCCAATTGAACGATCAATACGCCATTAGAAACGATCATTTGCGGAACCACAGGATCTTTTCCCAGCTTAGGTGATTGCCAGAGTATTTTCCCGGTTGTCGCATCGTATTTTTTAATGTCGTTGTCTTTTTTAAGATCAACGATATAAACAGCATTGCCTTCCACAATCGGCATTGCAGAAATTCCTATTTCTTGTTTCAGCTTCATGCCTGCGCTCGCATCCGAGTTGTCAAATTCTGCGCTCCAGAGAATAGTCCCTTTTGCAGCATCAAGCACAGTCATCCCTTCATACATTACAAAAACTTTATCATTCACAAGGCTGATAGAAATAAGATCTTCAAGTGTTGCAACAGTTGAAACTACAAGTCCGTTAAATGTTGTGCCCCATACAAATGAACCGTCTGAAATTTTGGTGCATGTCGCAGTAATGTCGCGTTTGCTTCCTTTCGGACCGCCGACAATTCTTTTCTGATAGGTCAGCTTTATTTTAATGTCTTTCTGTTCATCATAAACTGTCCCGGCTGAAAGTTCTTTTTTGCCTGTGGTTTTAGTTGTGTACTGTAATATTTTGTCTGAAGAAATTACTTCACCCGTTTTTGCAGCGTAATAAATAAATGCATCGGAGCTGCTCGTGTAACAAACATCCATGCCTTCCGGCTTTCCGACGCTTGCAGAAGCACCGACTGGTTTTGTCCATAGTACTTTTCCCGTTTTTGCATCAAGCATGTCTACAGTTGACTTACCCACATTTATAACAGCAAATGCATGCATGGATTCAAAATAATTATCCAGTATGCCTGTCAGGAATGCATATTTACTTTCTGAATCTGTACCACCATATTCAGTGCTCCGGAAAAGTTCATTGCCTGTTTTATCATCAATGACTAATTGAAGCCCTTTTTCTTTTTTCGTCTCGGTATTGTATAAACAGATCAATCCTGCCGCATCATTCCATATGATACGATCAAATGATTTAATGGTGAATTTGTCTTTGTATTTATACGCCCAGATAGAGCTACCGGTAGAACCATTCAGCATTTGAATTTGCGATTCGCTGCATCCCAGCACCAATGAACCATCGCGGCTGTAATCGTTGATCTTATTCGGGGTAAAGTCAAATTCAGATTTCCATACGAGGGGAAAATCCTGTGCGCTAACCGAAATGTAGCTGAGCGTCACAAGGACCATTAGAATCCTTTTTATCATTATTATCATTTTGTACAAAACAGCGGAACTATTTCCGGGACAAAAATGACATAACAAAGAAGGAGGGACAATACTACTTTATGGTGAATCGGATCAGCGAAAGAATTATCCGGCGGCTAAAATTCCGGATACACTGACGGAACAACCTCCCGAATTGTTTTTGCTTACTTTAAAATGAAAACCAATATCGGTTGTCCGCTTTTCCATATTTTTCATGCCACTGCTGTTTATTCCGCACTGATAGTTTTCTGGCATACCGCGTCCGTTATCATTTATCTCCAGGAGAATCGCGCCATTTTTATATTCGAACGTAGTTTCAATTTTCGTTGCAGCAGAATGTTTCATCGCATTGTTGCACGCTTCTTTCAAAACCAGGAAAAGATTTCGTCTTGTTTCCGGCGATACTGCTATTGAGGGAAGCACCCCGTTTACCTTGAAAGAAAATGCAATGGAGCTGTCTTCAAAAAGTTCACCGCAATAGGCTTTGAAATACATCACCATGCTGTCAAGCTGATCATATTCGGGTTTTACTGACCATACCACTTCTTTCAGACTTTGAGAAAGATCTCTTGCTACTACAGCCATGTGCCCGACTTTTTTGCTGAGCGTTACATCCGATTTCAGCTGCATGGAAATAAGATCGCTGGTCAACGCGATTCGTGTAAGTCCTGCGCCGAGATCATCATGAATGTCACTTGAAATTCGGGTACGTACTTTTTCTATAAGCCGGAGCGATTCAAGGCGCCTCAATTTTATTTTGTAACGATAGCTAATGATGAAATAAACGATCGCTGCAGCAATTGCAATCAAACCCATAATAAACAGCACTCGAAAACCTGTTTCCTGCCACCACGGAGGATGAATGGTAAAGGCAATTGATGCAGCTTCCTGCTGAAAATTTCCAGGGTGAAAAATATGGATCTTGTATTTGCCCGGCATAAGGGAAGTTAGGCGGAACTGTATGCCGAACGGAATACTCACCAAATGTGTATCAAGTCCTTCTATGTAATAGGACCAGGAGCCGGATTCTGAAAAAGCAAAATCGGCAGGATGCAAATTGAACGAAAGTGAATTTTTATGGTACGGAAGATCATCCGGGAATGTTGTATTGTTGTTCAACTCGCCATTAACAGCAAAATTTTCACGAAAAAGAATTGGTGAAAGTCTTTTTTCTTCAAATGGGAAACGTTTACGCACAAATCCGTTGATGCTGCCGATATACAAATAACCATCAGCGGAGAAACAGAGCGCACGTGTGTTGCATTCATTCGAACGTAATCCATCTGAAGTATTAAAGTTTCGGAAAGATTTGGTTTGAGGATTCATTATTGAAACACCATTTCCGGTGGTAACGAATAGTTCTCCTGACGGTAATTTTAAAAGGCTGTACAACATGCTGCCGGGCAAACCATTTTTATCTGTAAATACTTCTTTCAGCTGAAATGCTGAATCAAAATGCAGCAGGCCGATATTAGATGCAGCCCACATTCCGCCATTATCATCGGGGATGAATTCGGAAATTGTGGTTGCAACCGGCAAACCTAATGAGGGATAAAAAATCTGCCGTACTAGTTTTAGTTGGGAATTATAAAAGTATAATCCGCGATACGCAGCTGCACATAAAACTCTACCATCAGCCAGTTGTATCATACCCGATAAATTAGCGCACGTGTCGTCAACAGCAACTAATTTTTTTTCAGATTC
>JBKJMR010000493.1:0-5695 GCA_046596275.1 Bacteroidia bacterium
CAATGGTAACCAAACGAAGCGTATGTTTTTCCGGATTTAATGTTGTTTGCCACAATTGCTCGGCGTTCATCTCACCAAGACCTTTGTAGCGCTGAATGCCTACTGAACTTTCTTTGCCTTCGCCTGCTAATTCTCTTACATGAGCTTTGCGCTCATCCTCAGTCCAGCAATAGCGTTCTTCTTTTCCTTTTTTTACAAGGTAAAGCGGCGGTGCAGCAATGTAAATATGTCCGCGCTCTACTAATTCTTTCATGTGACGGAAGAAGAAAGTGAGAATCAATGTTGTAATGTGTGATCCATCGACGTCCGCATCGCACATGATAACAACTTTGTGGTAACGCAGTTTGTCAATGTTCAACGCGCGGTCATCTTCAAGCGTTCCACGGAAAACGCCGAGCGCTGTGAAAATATTTTTGATCTCTTCGTTGTCATAAATTTTGTGCTCCATCGCTTTCTCAACGTTGAGAATTTTTCCACGTAATGGAAGGATCGCCTGGAACGCACGGTTTCTGCCTTGTTTCGCTGTTCCACCCGCTGAATCTCCCTCAACGAGGAACAATTCGCATTTTGATGGATCGCTTTCTGCACAATCCGCAAGCTTACCCGGAAGTCCGCCGCCTGTGAGCGCACCTTTACGTTGTACAAGCTCTCTCGCTTTACGTGCAGCATGACGCGCAGTAGCAGCAAGAATTACTTTATCAACGATCATACGCGCCTGCTTCGGATTTTCTTCGAGGTAATTGGCAAGCATATCGCTAACAGCACCGGAAACAGCACCATCTACATCAGAATTTCCAAGCTTTGTTTTTGTCTGACCTTCAAACTGCGGCTCTTGTACTTTTACAGAAATAACAGCAGTCAATCCTTCACGGAAATCATCGCCGTTGATCTCGAATTTTACTTTCGTGAACAAGCCGGTTTTTTCCGCGTATGTTTTTAATGTACGTGTCAATCCGCGACGGAAACCTGCAACGTGTGTTCCGCCTTCGTGTGTGTTGATGTTGTTTACATATGAATGCAGATTTTCGCTGAAGGTGTTATTGTATTGCATTGCCACTTCAACAGGAATTCCGTTGCGTTCGCCTTCCATATAAATAACACACTCTCTTAATTTCTCACGATTTGCATCGAGGTATTCAACGAATTCTTTTAATCCACCTTGTGAATGAAATGTTTCAGAAAGAAAAGTTCCGTCGTCATTTTTCTTGCGCTCATCACAAAGTGTGATTGAAACTCCTTTGTTGAGGTAAGAAAGTTCGCGCATACGTGAAGCAAGCGTATCGTAATTGTATTCGCCTGTAGTGAAGATGGAAAGATCAGGCTGGAAATGCACTTCTGTTCCATGCTCATCACTCGGACCGATTTCTTTTACCGGATACAATGGTTTACCAATGCTGTATTCCTGCTCATATTTTTTTCCGTTCCTGCGAACTGTAACTTTCAAATGAGAAGAAAGCGCATTCACACAAGAAACACCAACGCCGTGAAGACCGCCGGAAACTTTGTAAGAATCTTTATCAAACTTTCCACCGGCGTGCAAAACGGTCAGAACAACTTCAAGCGCAGAACGATTTTCTTTTACGTGAAGATCAACAGGAATACCGCGACCATCATCTTTTACAGAGATCGAATTATCAGGATGAATGTTTACTGTGATGATTTTGCAATGGCCTGCAAGGGCTTCATCGATGGAATTATCTACTACTTCATAAACGAGATGATGCAATCCGCGAACACCAACATCACCGATATACATTGCCGGTCTTTTTCGTACTGCTTCGAGACCTTCGAGAACGGTGATACTGTCGGCTGAATAATCATTAGCTGGCGATGCTTTCACAATTTCTTCCATATACTTTTTCCGAGGAGATTATTAAGGTTATTTTATATGATACAAATATAATGAATTTTGACCCTTTTTCAATGGGTTTTCTCCTTATAGAACGCTTTGTTTTGTTAACATATTGTTCATAAAAAGAGGGTTAAAAAACAGTCGAAAATCTGGGCATTGGAATGGGACTTATTTCTTACTTGTTCACCATAGGCATAATTTTGTACTGAGGTGTTTGTCACCATGGCTGTTTGTCGCCTTCGATACAATTTTTTACCAAAGAAAGATTGCCATTAAAATGAATGCTGTAGTTGGTAAAAAACCACTCAGTCTGACAAGAGAGAGATTGCCTTGAATTACAATCAACCAAGGACATTTTCTCTTGTCAGACTTTTTCTTTTTTTCGCCTTCGATACAATTTTCGAAAATCAGTCTGATAAGGGAGAAATTGCAGTTGTAGATTCGTTGGTTGTAGCCTTCGATCATTCCCGCATATTAAAATTTAGTGACTTCGTGTTGTAAAAATAAAGCGGAACACTCTGACAAGACAAATTCTCACTTATCAGACTGATTTTCGAATGAAGTGTAACCTGAAAAAGAAATATCAATTTTCGAAAATTGTATCGAAGGCGACAAAGCAGAATTTCTCTCTTGTCAGACTGAGTGATTTTCGAATGAAGTATAATCTGAAAAAGAAATATCAATTTTCGAAAATTGTATCGAAGGCGACAAAGCAGAATTTCTCTCCTTGTAATAATTAATTTCGAAAATTGTATCGAAGTCAACAAAGCAGGAGGCTCTTTCTCCCTAGAAGGTATAGGTGATTCCGCCCAGCAGGTTGAATTTCTGCGTTGGGTAGGCGTACCATCGTTCGTAGCGCTGACTCGCGATGTTGTTGAAGTTAATGAAGGCCGAAAGGAATTTCGTGTAACGGTATTCGAAACCAATATTAACATCGACA
The DNA here is from genome assembly GCA_046596275.1 of Bacteroidia bacterium. Lineage (GTDB taxonomy): Bacteria > Bacteroidota > Bacteroidia > Palsa-965 > Palsa-965. Next base: position 2,793 of record JBKJMR010000493.1, read on the forward strand.
AGACCTTTCATGTTCACGATCGTGCTGGTGGTGCCGTCTACGAGCTTGGCGTATTGCCCGTTGAGGTAATAAACCTGTGCATGTGCGAGGATTTTATCCTGCAGGTTGTATTGAGCAAGCAAACTCAGGCGTAATGTTGGTGTATGCCACGGATGAGCTTCACGCATCATGCTGTATTTATACCAATCAGCAGTTGCTGTGATGTGAACTTTTTCGAAATGCTGCCATCCTAGTTGCCCGTGCACATTTACAACATCAACGGTATCATACACTACAGTAAATTTATTGCGGAAAGGATCCTGCTGCTCAGTTGAATTGATGAAGAACGGCGCGTTTGCCAATGTCACACGTGTGAACCGCGCATCATAAACAAGCTCTGAGCTAAGCGTCCCGCGCAATCCGAAGCTTAATTCATACCTGTGCTGCGTATTTCTCAGCTCAAATGCATCAGCCGGAAGCATGAATGGATTTTTTTGCGTGAGGCTGCGGTAGCTGTTACGTTCAAGGTATCCACCAAGCGAGAGGTAAGGAACGATGATATGGTTAACAATATCATAGCTGAAATGAAGCTGCGGATAAAAATAGGCGAAGGTTTTATCTCCTGCGTCAATGCTGATATTCGTTCCTACTGCTACTTTAAATTTTTTCATCCCGGCGCTGAACATCGGTTGAAATTTAATGATCGTATTGCTCACGCTGTCCAACTCAGAAGAATTGCGGTTGAAATCCAAACCGAAATCCACATCCAGCTTTTCTGTGCGGATATACCGGCCTGCGCTTGCATTGACAAGAATATTATCCTCGTTCGTTTTGAAACGGTCGCTCAGGTGATAATAACGGACATATTCATGGTGATTGACAGCTTCCGAATCAGTAAAATGTGAAACGAGATCAGCATTCACGCTGTAATAATTAAAATATTGTTTGCTTGCATCTTTACTGTATTTCGCCAGTGCAGACGCCGATCCGTAATTATAAACCACGTCACGATCGAAATCTAAACCGCCGTAAAGAATGTGCTTTTTGAAAAAATGCTTGCCGAAAATATTTACATCCTGCTGTGAAAATCCGGAGAAAGCGCCTTCAACATTATCCGGACCATCACCGGCGGAAAAATGTTTTGCGTGAAATCCCCATGCGTTACTTTTTGAGCGCAGACTTCCAACAGAAATTTCACCCATAAACGTTGCATAATTTCCAAAACCGAGTTTTGCATACGTGCGATACAATTTCGGCAATGGCTCCGACCCGATTTTCGCTGCACGGATCGTGTCAAGCTTAACGGTAGTCATGTAACGTTTCGTCTGCAAATTATAAACGAATGAAGGCGGCGGAAGTATCGTGTCTTTGGTTTTTGCCTGGTCATCAATTTTATCAACGTGCTGCAGCATGATAGGTGTTGCATCTCCTTCTGCAACAACTGTACCTGCTGTTTGCGAATGAAGAACTGTCCCTGCGAATAAAAAGAGGAATGCGATTGCTATCTTTTTCATTGTCCGCCTCCTTCGATTGGTTCAATTTCTTTATTTCCTTCCGGATTTCCCAATGGAATAACCAGGTCTTCCGTCTTACGCATTGTTCCACCCTTTTCAGCAATCTCAATCAAGGCAAGCTTATCTTTCGCCTGTTGAATTAATAAAGGAACGTCGCCATTGTCAATATAACTCTGCAATGCAAATTTTGCCTGGAACGTATCTTTTAATGCGAGATAATTATCTGCAAGCAACAGCCAGCCTCTTCCACTCCATTCCGAATAACCTGCATATTCATTGATGTGCTTCAGGATTGCCTTTTCCGCTGTTTTGTATTCCTGGTTTTGATATTTAAGCAAACACATATTGTAACGTGCTTCTGCTGCATATTCCGTATTCGGCATAGCAACCTCTACTGCTTTAAACCGCTTATCCGCTTCGGCGCGATCTCCTTTTGCCATTGCAGCTTTTCCAAGGAAATAATGTGCTTGTCCGTAAATATCATTCGACAATCCTTTTATCGCAACAACTTTTGCAGAATAATAAGCAGCTGAATCTAAATTGTTAAGCTGTTTATACGAATACATCAAATTGATCCTTGCATTATTCTGCAATTCCACATTTTGTGATTCGCGTTCCAACCTCCCGAAATTTCTTGCGGCATTCGAGTATTCCTTTTGTTTGAAATAGATCAGCGAAGATTGTGCAAGACTGCGTTCCATATGTTTTGTTCTTCCTTTATCGAGAACAGCATTGTAGCTCGTCAAAGCAGTAGCAAAATCATTGTTCTTGAATGAACATTCTGCACGCATGTAGTGAATTTCTGTAATGTAATTTCCGGTTGGGAATTTCACAACGTATTTGTTTGTTTGCGACAACACATCCGCACATTTTCCTTCGCTGTAATATTTCACTGCTACCACATAGCTTGTACTGTCAGCAACCGATTGTGATTCGGAATAACCAACACTTGCCGCATAAGCTTCCCATTGATCAAGCTGATTTTTCGCGAGATAAATTTCTTTGATCTCCGACATGAGATTGGTAAAATCATTCGTTCCTTTTCCTTTTACCAGCTCCACAGCTTTTTTATACTGCACCATCGCATTGTCCGGATCATTTTTGGAGCGGTAGATCAATCCCATTTTCTGCAAACATTCTACCGCAAGCGGACCTGTCGGATTATCATTGTATAAATTTCTGAATGCTTCCAACGCCTGGTCATACATTCCGAGATCGTGAAGCGTGCGTGCTTCTTCAATACGGGATGAAGCGAGATAAAGCGATTTCGGATACGTTTCGCGCATCTTCTTCAGCATATCTGCCTTTTCTTTTTTCTTTCCCTGGTAACCGAATGCCATTGCCTGCTGGTACATGGCGTAATCTTTCATATGATTATCCGCTTTGGCCACGTCAAGCGCTTTGCCGTAA
>JBKJMR010000524.1:0-3293 GCA_046596275.1 Bacteroidia bacterium
ATAATATTCCTGTTTACATCAATGAAAAAACGTTGATGAACGGAAGAGTGAAATTAGTGGATGAACGAGTGAATTATTTCTTCATCCAAAAAAGAATTCACTCGTTCATCCACTAATTTCACTCTTCCGTTCATCAACGTTTTTTCATTGATGTAAACAGGAATATTATATTTTTTGGAAAGCACTTCTACTCCACGGATATGATCAATGTGCTCGTGTGAAATAAAAATCGCGCGCACTTTGTTGATTGACAAGCCGGAACGCAACATTCTTTTTTCAATCTCGCGACAAGATAAGCCAACGTCGATAAGCACAGCATCTTTATCGTTGCCGACATAATAGCAATTTCCGTTGCTGCCCGAATTAATAGAGGAGATGAAGAGAGACATTTCTACAAATTTAGTTCTCCTGCCTTACTTTTATGGCACTTCGCAAGAAACTTATCAGCAGGTTAAATGTTGGTGGTTGGTGGTAGGTAAAAGGTTGGTGGTCGGGAGTATAGTTCGTCGCAATGAATTACTACCAACTTTTTTTACTACCAACCACCAACTTTCCCACTAAGCAACCTCTTTATTATACTTATTCCGATACTCAACCGGCGATAATCCTGTCGTTTTTTTGAAGATCGTGCGGAAGGCTTTTGTATCGCTGTAGCCGACTTCGTTCATGATCTCGGCGATGTTTTTATTGCTGGATTCAAAACCTTTTTTCGCTGCTTCGATTTTTACGCGCTGGATATATTCGACGACTGTATTGGAAGTTGCTTTTTTAAATCTGCGCTCAAGGCTTCTGCGGCCGATAGCGAATTTATCTGCTAATTGATCAACAGTTATTTTTTGCCAGAAATTCTGCTCGATAAATTCCTGCGCTTTTTTAATTGATTCATCCTGGTGATCGTGCTGACCGTTAAATATCACAAAAGAAGATTGTGTAGTGCGATCAATTTCTATTGCGAAATATTTTGCCGCAAGAATTGCCATTTGCCTGTCCGTATATTTTTCGAGCAGGTAGATCAATAAATTCCAGAATGAATTTGCACCGCCGCTTGAATAAATTCCTTTTTCATCGGTGATCACTCTGTCGGAAACCAATTCAATTCCGGGAAACATTTTTCCAAATTCATTGACAGATGCCCAATGTGTCGAACATTTTTTCCCTTCAAGCAAACCTGTAGATGCAAGAAGAAATGCGCCCACGCAAAGACTTGCAACCTGCGCACCGTTTTTATGCTGCTCAATTATCCATGGAAAAAAATCTTTGTTCATTTCAATTACCTCATTCATATTTCCATTGACAGCCGGAATAATAATCAGATCTGTTTTGTTTGTTTCCTTAATGGAAAGATCAGGTCTCACCGAAAAAAAGTGATCATAAACTTGTGTCTCTTTTGAAATTCCCACAAGCTGCACTTTAAACAACGGATCTTTTCCTAACGATGCTAAAAAATCATTCGCTTTAGTGAAGGCGATATACGATCCTTCAATACAGCTCAATGCCGCAGCGCCTTTTGGAACAAGAATAGAAATGGTTTTCATGCTTCAAAAATAAGGGATTCTTATGTCGGAATCAACCCCGTAGATTGCCGTATTTGCACCCGCTTAAAGTTAAAGACCTGCAATACTTTTGTGTCAGACATTATACTAATCGACATGACAGCACTAAATCCATACATTACTTTCAATGGAAATTGCCGGGAAGCGATGACCTTTTATAATGGTTGTTTCGGGGGAGAGCTTACACTTCAGACCGTTGAAGGCACACCGATGGAACAGCAATGTCCGACAGGAATGAAACACCAGATCATGCACGCGATGCTGATGAATAAAAGTGTTGTGCTGATGGGATCGGACATGATGGGAAAAGACGGATTCCTCCGCGGAAATTCAATTGCGTTATCTGTCAATTGCACCAGCGAAGAAGAAATTAAAATGTTCTTTTCTTATTTATCCGAAGGCGGAAAAATAAATGATCCGCTGAAAGAGATGTTCTGGGACGCATTATTCGCCTGCCTGACAGATAAATTCGGCTTAACATGGATTTTAAATTTTGAGCAAACAAGTGACAAGTGACAAGTGGCAAGTGACGTGTGACAAGGGACAAGTGAAAAAAAATCTCACAATCTCATTCACCATTCACTCGTCACCTGTCACCTGTCACTCTTTTAAGCAATGGATCTTAAATTTTGAGAAGCAGTGACAAGTGGCAAGTGACAGGTGAAAAAAACAAACAAACTCTTCACCTCTCTCTCCTATCAACCGTCACCTGTCACCCGTCACCCGTCACCTTTTTTTTAAGCAATGGTAGAAATTTTTAAAACGAACGTTCAGAAAAAAGATGAAACAATTATCATCATCCAAAGGCTGCACGAATATTGTCCACAGGGAAAGATCAATTTTGACCTGGAGGATTGTGATAAAATTTTGAGAGTGGAAGATGTGTTTGTGCCGAAAGTAAAAATTGTTCTTTTGCTTAATTCATATGGTTATTATTGTGAACTACTCGCTTGAATTTATAACGTAAATAATAATCGTCATGCGTAAAACAACTAAATCTGCGATTCCGAAAACGGTTGACGAATACATGGAAGCGCTTCCGGATAAAGAAAAAGCCGTTCTTGAAAAGCTGCGACAAACCATTAAGAAAACGGCACCGAAAGCGGAAGAGCTTATCAGCTACGGAATGCCGGGATATAAATATCATGGGATGCTTGTCTTCTTTTCAGCTTTCCAGAATCATTGCAGCTTTTTTGGTGGGAATGGCACGCTTACAAATGAAATGAAAGAAGAATTGAAAGAGTATAAAACTTCTAAAGGAACCATTCAATTCACTGTTGAAAAACCGTTGCCGTTAACGCTTGTAAAGAAGATCGTAAAAATCAGGATGAAACAAAACGAAGAAAAAGATTCTTTGAAACCAACCAAACGTAAAAAATAAATCAAATGAAAAAGATCACACCTTTCTTATGGTACGATGGCAAAGCAGAAGAAGCCGCAAACCTTTACACCTCAATTTTTGAAAATTCAAAAGTGCTGAACACTTCACCTATGTCCGCATCAATTGAAATTGAAGGCCAGGAGCTGATCCTTTTTAACGGCGGACCGATGTTCAAATTCAATGAAGCATTTTCTTTATCTGTGAATTGTGAAACGCAGGAAGAAATTGATGAGAAATGGGAAAAGCTTATTGCAGATGGCGGAGAAGAATCGCGTTGCGGATGGCTGAAAGATAAATATGGCATGTCGTGGCAAATTGTTCCTTCCATCTTAGGAAAATTGCTGGGCAGTCCGGACCGG
>JBKJMR010000592.1:0-18528 GCA_046596275.1 Bacteroidia bacterium
TATAACGGTGTTCCTTTGATCGGGTAAGCAAGCGTAATTGTAAAATGATCAGGTGCAGAATCGTTTAGATGACGAATTGTTTCTTTGATATCACGTTGCGTTTCTCCGGGGTAACCAAGCATGATAAACGTTCCTGCTTCCAAACCTTTTTTCCTGGCCAGCTTGATCATCTCGCGGACTTGTATCACATCCACGCGGCGATCCATTGCATCGATCACATTTTGAGAACCACTTTCGGCACCGATCCAAACTCTGAAGCAACCGCTTTTTACAAGCAGATCAATTACTTCTTCATTCATCCTGTCGGCACGCGTTATTATTTCATAACTGAGCTTTACTTTTCTCGCAGCAATTTCTTCAGCGAATTCTTTCAGCCACTTATGCGAAATAGTAAACACATCATCAACAAACCAGATATTATCAAATGTGTATTGCGATTGCAACGTCACAATTTCATCTACAACAAGTTTCGCACTTCGCCGGCGATAGGTACCGCCATACACCGCACGACTGCACCATTTGCATGTATATGGACAGCCACGCATAGTGCTTAGCGAAAGTGTGCTGCTTCCATGCGCTTTTTTCCATGCATCAAAATATTTTTGCAGATCGATCTTCTTCCTGTTTGGAAAAGGAAGCTCATCAACTGATTTTAAAAGTCCCTGGTGCGGGTTTGTAACAATGCTTTTATCAGAAGTAATAAATGCAATGCCTTTGATCGATGATAAATCGTCTTTATTCTCTGCATATGATTTAACGAGTTGCAGCATCGTCTCCTCGCCTTCACCGATCACCAGCGCATCAGCACCATGTAAAAGAAATTCTTTCGCATGATTCCTTACTTCAGGTCCGCCAAGAATTATTTTCATCCCGGAAAGCTGCTCATCTCCGCGAATGAATTTTATAATTCGCAACACATTCAGCTTCGTCATCAGGTTCGTATAAATACCGATGACATTTGGATGAACTGCTTTTAAATTGTTTTTGAATTTCTCAAAAGATGAAAAAGTACTGTCAAAAATTTCATTGTCAAAACCATTCTTCCCGAGGTAAGCCGAAATGTATAAAATACCTAATGGCACATACGGCTTCATGATGCCCTTTTCGCGTTCATCTTCTTCGAGGAAATAACCATGCGTCAGCAGTATTTTCATCTTCTCACAAAATCAATTATAAAATGATCTGCTTTATCCGAGAGAGAAGAAAAGCTGCTTAACCCTTTTTCAAGAACATTCAGCATTTTTAAAAGAGCGGGATGCTTTTTGAAATAATTATCCAGGTAAGAAGGAGGAAGAGCAATTCCAACCGGCTGATAGTTATTTAACTTGAAATGATTTGAAAAGAAAGAAGAAATTTCATTGGGTGAATAATACCAGGTTGAAAATTTCTGGTCAAAGATGATTGCTTCCACTCCTTCTTTCGATTGGCGACGGAATGCATTCTTAAAATCATTCTTCCTTTTAAAATACCATTGTTCCCACTTACAGTTACGCGACATTACTACAAATATTAAACGTCCTCCCGGATTCAATAATCCTGAAAAAACAGCAGACATTTCTTTCAGTGCAGCAGCATCAAGACAATTCAATCCGCCGAAATCAGAAAATATCAAATCAAATTTTTCAGCATTTACTTTTGTAGCAATTTCTGAAATACCGGATTGAAAAACAGCAGCGCTTTTATTATCCAGCTTTTGTTTTGCAACGTGAACCATTTCAGCAGAAAGATCTGTCGCGGTAATTTTATATCCTTGCTTCACAAACCAAACCGCGTCCTCACCGGTTCCGCAATTCAGCTCCAGCACTTCAGGATGGGTTTTGGAAGAAATGTTATTTGAGAGAAATTTCCACACTCGTTCACGTTGCAATTTACCTACAGGAGAAAAAGTAAATTCCTCGTCATAAGAAACGGCGTATTGATCAAAAGCAACTTCTGTATCACGCATGTTTTTGCAGCTCAAGACGTTTCTTCTGGCGGATCACAGCGGGAATATAATAAAGCATGGAAGCCGCTCTTTTGAAATCATATTTCCGGACTTTCAAGGGCGATGAAAAGAATTTCTTAAAGCTTTCATAGGCCTGGTGCTTTCGGTAATTGCGATGAACATACATATGCAGCACTTTGTAAAATCCGGGCGAATAAGTATTTCGAAACATGAGCGCCATTTCATCGGAGTGCGACCAATTTTGCTTTTCCTTCAATTCGGATTTTACATTCTCATAAAACTTTGTTCCGGGCAATGGATAAGAAACAGAAATGCCAATATCTTCAGGAAGCAATTCATTCAGCAGCTCTATTGTTTTATAAATATCTTCCATGGTTTCACCGGGGTAGCCGAATTGTAAAAAGAAGCCCGCGCGAATTCCATATTTCTTCAACATGTGTGTCGACAGCCTGATCTCATCAACAGTAGTTCCTTTATCCATTGCATCAAGGATTTTCTGAGAACCACTTTCTGCGCCCATCCATGCTGTTTCACAACCGGACGCAGCAAGATCTGCAATGTAATTTTCCTGCAGCAAAAGATCTGCACGTGATTGAATTTTATACTTCAGCGGGATATTTTTCTCTTTCACCAATTGAGAAAAACGATTTACCCAACCCGGAGCGAGTCCGAAAATATCATCGCAAAACCAGATGTGATCAAACTTATATTTCTCTTTAAGGAAAACTAATTCATCAACAACATTTTCCGGTGAACGCGAATTATAACGGTTGCCATAAATCGGTTTTGCACACCAGTTGCATTTGAACGGACAACCTCTTGTAGTTGCCATATTGAGAGAAAAATAGCCATTGTGCGCCATCCAAACGGAACGATACTTATCCATCTCAATCAAATCCCATGCAGGCATCGGCAGCTTGTCAAGCTCTTCCAATACTTTTCTTTTAGGATTTGTAATGGTCGTTTCATTCCTACGGAAAACAACACCTGCAATCGAATCCACAGTCTGTTTTGTTTCAATTGCGATGATCAAATCTTTCAGTGCAACTTCTGCTTCTCCTTTAATTACATAATCAGCACCTTCCGAAAGATATTTTTCAAAATGATCTGTTGAATCGCTGCTGCTTACAATTACAGTACAGCCATTTGCTTTTGCAAGTTGCTGCATTTGAAATGCGGCCTCACGCATATTGGTAAGACACATTTTTGTGAGGTAATTAAATCCATCATCGCAGATCACAAATACATCAGGCTTGTTTTGCAAATAAGGAATCACTTCATCAGCGGAATGTGCAAACTGCGAATCGAAAAGCGAAACTTCATGTCCCGCTTCACGCAAAACAGCGGCAGCAAGAATTGTTCCCAGGGGTGGAAATGGCTGACCCAACTCCCACTGCTTGGAATCGAATCGCATGAAATAAGAATGAGAAAAAAGAATTTTCATTACGCCTTCTTAACTGAATCTGTTTCACAAGCCCATTCCCAGCGCATGGCAGGAACATGGATTCCGGATCTTTCGTATATGCTTTCTTTGCGCTTTTGCATTTCAACAACTACTTTCCGCTGAAATCCCTGTGGGTGATGCTTTGAAACATTTTTCCTCGAACGGAAATCAACATCAAAATCCAAATCAGACAAATGAGGAAATTTTCTTTTCCATCGATTTAATGTGATCCGCAGGCATTTTTCATCCAGCCATTCGCCTGTTTTTTTGCTGAGCGCCTTTTCAATTTGTTGTTTGAAAAAACCTGTAGGCACTTCATTTATTGCTGGTTTGGCGTTCAATTCGCGGTTCGGGTAAAATAGGCTGACCCAATGATTGGCCCGAATAAATTTTTCATGCAATTCATTATTTACCATCGGCTGCAGAAAAGCAATTTCTGTTGCAACAAATAAATTTCTGTCCGGAATTGAAAGCCGTTCTGTATCGATGAAATAATTAACGCAGAAATATTTTTTCGAGTTGAAAAGGAAAATCCTTTTAAAAAGCACAAGCATTGTTCTGGCAATCCACAATCTTCCCGGCTCTGTAACGATAAAATAATCGATGTCGCCATTTTTATCCATCGTTCCTTTTGACAAGGAACCACTTATAGAAACGGCACGGATGAACGGAAACGAACCAATAAGCTTAGCATATTTTTTTGCTTTGCGTTGAAAATACAATGCCCGCTCTTGTCGTTCGAGCCTCAAACTTATATTCGCATCGTTTCCGCTTAAAAACCAAAAATCATTCGCCTTCCCAACAATTCCAAGCTGCAATAAATTTTCTAATGATGCTGCAGTTTCAGTAAGTGTACAAGATTGCCACTGACAATTTCTGTGAATTTCATCAATGGTCAGCGGATGACGAAAAATATCGAAATACATCAGCGTGTGTATTACCGCGATGTCAAAGACATCAAGTCCTGTTTTATACGAAGATTGTGAATCGGGAGAATTCATTACCCCGAAGTTACACAATTCAGGATTTGATAAACTGGAAATTAAAGATGAATTGTGTTTCCCAGGCGGTGCGTTTTTCATTCACAAGATTGAAAACCAACTGATTTGACGCCGCTATTTTTTGTATTCCGGTGATATCGCATTCATCAGAAAGCACCATATAAATGTTTGTAGAAGCGTGCATAAAGCTTTTTACCTGTAGAAAGAACCGCTGGAAATATTCAAGGTTTTCACCGCAATACCAAGCATTTTCTTCAATGGAAACGGGGTGCTTTTTAAAATAAGGAGGATTGACTATAATAAAATCAAACTGCTGCGGAGGTATGTCAGAAAAAAGATCAGACTGAAAGACAGAAATTTTCACTCCATTCTTTTGCGCATTTTCAGCAGTACATTTTACTGCCACAGGGGAAATATCACAAGCAGTTACAAGCGCATTTCGTTTTGCTGCAAAAATGCTGATGAGCCCGGAACCGCTTCCCATTTCGAGAACCGTTTTTCCATCCAGGTGCTGTTTCTGCAAAAATGCAATTACTATTTTGGTGCTGAAGAAAAAACCGGGATGAAAAACTCCCGGTGAAATAGTGAGTGATATATTCCGAAAATTATAAACGCGCGATTTTTGCAGGTATCTTTCTACAAGAGGTTTCCATGTTCTGTTTACAACTCCTTTGATAATTTTTCGCATCATCGTAAAAAACAAATTCCAGGCTTCGAAAATTCGGAACCTGGAATTCTTTGTTGGTAGCTTATTATTTTACTTCTTTCATATCCATTTGGCACATCGGACATTTTCCCGCTGTAGCATATGTTTTTTCACCCTCACATTTCATCGGGCATTGATAATTTACAGCAGTTACATTCGTACCGCCATTCGCATCAGCATTTTTTAAACTGTCCGATTTTGCTTTATCAGCATCGTTACCACATGAAGCAAGAAAAGCCAAAGCAATTACAGAAGATAGAATAAGTTTTTTCATGGTGTCTTTTGTTTAGATAAGATAAATAAGTAATTAAAAAATCAACCTTGTAAAGGTCACGTAAAAAGATGAATAAATCAATTTATAAATAACAAAATTCACCCCGGCGAAGATCACTTATTATCGACTTACTTCTTTCCAGCCTAATGCTGCTGCGCCTAAAACTGCGGCATTTTCCGGAAGCCCGGAGAGCTTTACTTCCACTTTGCCTTTGTAATTGCGCAAAATAAATTCATTAAGGTATTTTCTTACTGGTATCAATAACAAATCACCGGCTTTTGCTAATCCCCCATATAGAAAAATATGTGTCGGACTTGTGATTGCAACTGTATTCGCCAATGCAAAACCCAGCTTTTCTGCCGTTGCATCCATCAGTTTTAATGCAAGTTTGTCTCCTCTTTCAGCAGCATCGGTGATCAGCTTGCCTGTAAGTTCTTCCATTGAAACGCTTCTTAATTCCGATTTTGCGTCATTCGCATTCAACCATTCCTTCGCGGTCAACACAATTCCGGTTGCAGAAACATAGGTTTCCAAACAACCTTTTCGCGTACATCCGCAAAGCCTTCCGTTGCGTTCCACAATCACATGACCTAATTCGCCCGCAAAACCATCATGACCATACACAACTTCTCCATTAACGACAAATCCGCTTCCAAGCCCTGTGCCTAATGTTACGACAATAAAATCGCGGAGCGTTTTCGCATCTCCGAAAAGCATTTCACCCAATGCGGCAGCATTTGCATCATTCGTGAGTTTGCAATCCACATTCATTTCCTTCTCAAATAATTCAGCAAGCGGAATTTTTCCTTCCCACGGCATATTCGGAGCAAACTCAATACATCCCGAATAATAATTCGCACTCGGCGCACCGATTCCTATTCCTGCTAAAGTTGCTTTTATTTTTTCAATGCCTTCACGGATCTTCGCCGAAGCATCTTTTACAAATGCCAACGGCTCTGCATAAGCACGCGTAGAAAGTCGCGCAGAAAAAACGATCACTCCTGATTTGTCAACCAACCCGATTTCCGTATTTGTTCCGCCGATGTCAATTCCTGCAATTACTTTCATTTTTTGTATTGAGTATTGAGTATTGGGTATTGAGTATAAAAGTTTTAGATTCTGAGAATTATTTCTTGAACACAGTCTCAATACCCAATACTCAATACTCAATACTGCTAATCCTTTAGAAAATAATCCGCGTCGAGTAATTTATTCGATCCATGCTGGTATAGTGCATAATTAAAACCCTTCTGCAAACCATACGCACCGTGTTCGCCGAGCTTATTGATTGCTAAAATGCCGACCTGGAAATCTTTGTGGTTCGCATGCTTTTTTACAATACGGTTTATTGCTTCTTCGCACGCTTCCTGCGGTGTTCCTCCGTTGCGCATTACTTCCACTGCTACGTGTGATGCAAGTGTGCGTAAAACTGTTTCTCCCAATCCCGTGCAAGTCGCTGCGCCTACTTCATTGTCAACAAATAATCCGGCGCCTATGACAGGAGAATCGCCAACACGTCCATGCATTTTCCATGCTAATCCGCTTGTGGTGCAAACGCCTGCAACAAATCCTTTCGCATCCATTGCCAGCAAACCAATTGTATCATGATTTTCAATATTGATAATTGGTTTGTAATTTTTTTCTTTCAACCATTCGCCCCATGCTTTTTTCGTAACGTCTGTCAATGCATTCGGCAGCTGTTTCATTCCTAATGATTTTGCAAAAATCTCCGCACCTTTTCCGACGATCATCACGTGCGGCGTTTTTTCCATCACAGCACGCGCAAGAGAAATCGGGTGTTCAATTCCCTGTACGAACGCAACGGAACCTGCTTCATCTTTTTCATTCATGATAGAAGCGTCGAGCGTAACAATTCCTTCGCGATCGGGAAATCCGCCGAGGCCAACACTTGTATTTGTCCTGTCAGATTCAATTACCATCACACCTTTTTCAACCACATCAGTAAGTGAACCTCCGGCAAGCAATACTTTCATCGCTTCTTCGTTTGCAGGCATTCCATGTCGCCAGGTAGAAATAACAAGTGGACCGCCTTTGGAGCTGTTCGGATTTTGTTTCGGCTTTTTCCTTTTGTTTGTTGTAGCCGCAAAAGCAGTTGCACCAATTGTTGTAGCAGCAGTAAAAAGTGCTGAACGTCGGAGGAAAGATTTTCTATCCATTAGAACCATTTATTTAAGAGGGACATTTTATGGGGAACGAATTACGGGGGAACGAATTACGAATCAAATCGAATGTACGAATACTCATACAAACTGATCAATGAGATTTCTCCTTTCAAAAATTCGTAGTATTCGTTTTCATTCGTAATTCGTTCCCATATAAGTTTTCGCAGTATTCGTTTTCATTCGTAATTCGTTCCCCCTTCTCATTCTATACTAATTTCATCTGCAAAGATCCACGAAGGTTTTCCTTTTCCGGGGTGCCATGCAGGACACGGACCGGAATTCTTTGCAACCACTTTGATGTACCGCGCTTTTATGGATTTTACAATTTCGAAATCATTAATTGTTGCGACAGAAGTATTTTGAGGAATTGAATTTTTATCTCGAGCCACTTCAGTGAAACTTTTTCCATCCATAGAAGAATAAAAAATTACTTCAGAAGGAAGGAAAACCCATGAGCCCTGATCTTGCAGGCAACCGATGGTGATCTTTGAAATATCTTTTATTGCACCAAGATCAACAACTGCATCAAGATCTTTTCCTTCATAGCCTTGCCAGCTTCCTGTGCGGAAATTATCGGAGCCACGAATGCCGTCTATCAATGCGCGATCTCCGCCGGCTGCGTATTGATTTGCGTAGGTTGTGTTCAATTTGATAAAACGGTCGGTTGGAATTTTGTAGTAGGTGAATTCTATAGTGTCGCTGCAAATACCTGAATCATTTTGTGAGAATGCACTTAACATTGAAGTTTCGTACAAATCAATATGTCCTTCTGCCGAATACATTATGAATTTCCCATTATTTATGCTTACAAAATACTTTTCTTCACAAGTCATTAATAGTTCCATGTGTGTATTAAACGTACGATCAGTGGAAGCGCCTTGTCCGGAAATAGATAAATGATTGTATGCTCCTAAAACAATTGGAACGCTTGGAACATCCAAAATACGATCTACACGCATATCCATAGGAGCGACATACTGAAATGGGGTTATAAATCGATTATCATCTGCGTAAGCATTTGCCACACCACTGAAATGTGTTTCGTATAAGCTGAGCGGATTAATGCTCATCGTAAATTCAATTAAATTTCCATTAACTATGTCAGCATAATTCAGCCAGCCTTTGTTCCAGGCGATTCCATTCAATTTAGTTGCAATTACAAACTCTTCAGCATTATTTTTACACGTAGTTTTCAATCTTGTATTTTTTCCATTTTCAAGATGAAGAATTACTTCTTCAAATAAGGGAGTACCAAAAATAAATTTATCAGTACCCGGTGTAACCTGGTAAAACCCCATTGCAGATAAAACATACCACGCACTCATTTGTCCGCAATCCTCATTGCCGCAAAGTCCGTCCGGCTTATCGGTATACATGTTTTGTGCAATCTCTAATACTTTCTGTTGTGTAAGCAATGGAACACCAGTGTAACCATATAAATAAGCCATGTGATGACTAGGTTCATTTCCCTGTGCGTACTGCCCGATTAAACCGGTAATGTCTGCTTGTTCCCTGCCCGAAGTTTTTGATGAAGCTGAAAATAATTTATCCAGGTGAAAAAGAAATTCCTGTTTGCCACCATGCGCTTCAATCAAACCCGGAATATCGTGCTGAACTGCTAAGCTGTATTGCCATGCATTTGCTTCCGTGTAATGAAAATTAACTTCGCTTGGATCGAAAGGCTCAATGAATGAATTATTCAATCGCGGACGAAAAAAACCTGTTTTCGAATCATACAAATTTTTCCACGATTGAGAACGCTTCATGAAATAATTATAATCTTCCTCCTTCTTCATCCGCTTTGCAGCTAATGCAATACACCAATCATCATAAGCATATTCCAGCGTTTTCGAAACAGATTCGGCTTCACCTTCTGCCGGAATAAATCCAAACTTTTTATACGCAGCCAATCCATTCTTATCCTGCATCGCGGACTTTCTCATTGCTTCATATGCGAGCGTTGTGTCAAAATCTGTCAATCCTTTCATCCACACATCTACAATTACGGGAACAGCATGATAGCCAATCATACAATTCGTTTCATTGGCAGAAAGTTCCCATACAGGTAATAATCCACCTTCTTTATATTGCTTGATGAACGTGTTGATAAAATCCTGGTCGCGCTTAGGTTGGATGATTGTAAACAAGGGATGCAATGCACGATGTGTATCCCACAAAGAGAAAACAGAATATTGCGGATGAATTGTATCGCGGTGAATTTGATTGTCCATGCCACGGTAATCTCCATTTACATCGCAATATAAATTCGGTGAAATGAAACAATGATACAGTGCTGTGTAAAAAATCCGCTTCTTCGTTTCATCTCCTGATTTCACTTCTATCTTTCCTAATTCATTGTTCCATTGCGTTACTACTTTTTTGTGAACAGCATCAAAATCGAAATCCGGAACTTCGGTTTGCATGTTCAGCTTTGCATTTTCACAGCTTACAGGAGATAAAGCGACTTTAATAACTACCGAATGCTCTTTGTTTCCTTCAAACTCAACCTGGAATTGTGCCAAAATCTTTTTGGAGGTTGCAGAATCGACCGGCGTAACAATTCCGTCCTTTGAAATAGAAGAATATTTAAACGGGTGCGAAAACTCAGCATAAAAATAAAGTCGCTGATCAGTTGCCCATGCTTTTGAATAACGGTAACCCTGAATTGTATGATCATCTACAATTTCAAGATGAGATGTCAACACTTCATCACGATGTGAAAGATCAACGCGAATTAATTTTGGAAGATCATCTGCAAAAGTATACCTATGAACTCCAACTCTTGGTGATGCAGTAAGCTCAACTTTGGTTTTTGTCTTATCCAGGATTACAGAATAATAGCCGGCTTCCGCTTTTTCATTCTTATGCGAAAACGCAGAAGCGCATGAAGTTGAATCCGTTTGAAAATCAGTACAGGCCGGCATAAATAAAATATCGCCATAATCGCTGCAACCTGTTCCGCTTAAATGCGTGTGCGAAAATCCGTAGATCACCGAATCATCATAATGATAACCGGAACAACCATCCCAGCTTCCATCCACGCGCGTATCCGGACTTAATTGCACCATCCCGAAAGGAGCAGTCGCGCCGGGGAAAGTATGTCCATGACCGGCAGTTCCGATCATCGGATCTACATATTTCGCAAAATCATAGTTGGAAGAATCCACATTCCAGCTGAAAGGAACATGTTGAACGACTTTTTCATTTCCACAACCGGAAATAAAAAATGCAGCAAAAATTATAACCGGGAGAAAGTAAAACTTCATAGCAGAAAGTGGTATCCGAAGGTACTAAAAAATCTATCTTTGAACATGCGTTTATTCCTTCCATTGCTTGCTTTAGTGTTTACCTTTTCATGTGCATCGACTGCTGATGATAAAACAAAAAGCGATTCTGTTGTTGCAATTAAAGTTGCAGCACCTTCATTTAAAAAAGGCGAACTCACAACGCTTAATGTTTCAAGCGATCTTTCCAATTCATTCACAGTTTATCTTCCTGCAAATTACGATTCAGCAAAAAAATATCCGCTTGTAGTTTTTTTTGATCCGCATGCAGATGGAAGCTTGCCTTTGAATAAATATAAATCGATTGCAGAAAAATGGGGTTATATTTTTGCGGGATCGAATGTGTCAAAGAACGGAATGACTGCGGAGCAAACAATGAAAATCGGCAATGCGCTCATCGAAGAAGTGAAAAGAAATATAAGTGTGGATGAAGGTGAAATTATTCTGTGTGGTTTTTCCGGTGGTGCCCGCGTGGCTTCGACCATTGCAAATTCACGAAATGAAATTAAAGCAGTGATCTGTAATTCTGCAGCGCCATCCCAACCAATGAACGGAAAGATTTTTATCGGGCTCGCCGGACTTGGTGATATGAATTACCTTGAAATGAAAAATTTCATTAATAACCAGAATGCGAATTCTTCTCCGCACGAACTTTTAGCATTTGACGGAAAACATGAATGGGCGCCAATCGGAATAATGGAAGATGCATTATTAATGGCAAGCATTATTCCAATTAATGGAAAAAATAATCCGAATACCTGGGAAATGTATCGCGAATTAGGCGGTTTGATTTCTAATCAGTCTGACTCTGTGAAAAGAACAAGTTGCATGATCTCGAATAATCTTTTATTGTCGGGTAAACGCGCACAGGAAGCAGCATTTGCAAATGGTAAAGTGCGTGTCACGGATGATTCTAGAATTGAAATGCCTAAAAGAACTGATCCTTGCATAAAATCTGATGAAGCTGCATGGAAGGCTGCGGAAGCAGAAGAATCGATTTTACAGCAAGAACTTGCAAGCGCATTAATGTCGCAGGATACAACCTGGTGGAAAATCAATTCACCGAAATATTTCGAATCAAAAAAGCAAGGTGCCGATAAATTTATGCGTCAGCGGTTGCGCGGTTATGCGAGCCTGATGTGTTACTCCTACGCGAACCAGGCTTTCAAAGCAAATAATTTGCATGCTGCGGAAAAACTCGTTGCGGTATACGCAATCGTCGATCCAACAAACAGTGAATGGGCTTATATGCGCGCCAATCTTTATATGCAGCTCGGTCTGAAGGATTACGCATTAAATTCACTGGAGACAGCAGCTAAGCTAGGCTTCAATGATAAAACCCGTTTGCAGAATGATCCTGTTTTTGCATCCCTGCGAACTGATCCGAAATTCGGAGCCCTGATCGGAAAAATGAATTAACCAACTAGCAGAAAAATTTAACCACTTATCAATTTATCTTATTGAATTTTATCGCTTAACTCATTGAGGCATATTAATTGATCTACAGAAATCATGATAAAAATGCTACGCTTAAAAATTATCCTGCTTTTTGTTTTTCTCCTGAAGCTTTTACCTGCACAGGTAAATCTTGTTCCCAATCCTTCTTTCGAAGCCGATAACCGCGCTCCTGTGATCACCACTTTTTTCTGGAATCATTATGGCGACTGGAGAAAAGATTCCTTGTACAGCAAACCTAATAACAAGCTCATCCTTGCTGCGGAATGGTTTCCTGCTACATCGGGAACACCCGACGCGCTTAATTCGGATAAATCGAACCTGCTTGGATTTAAAACCAAAACTGCAAGAACAGGAAGCGGACGAATTGGAATAATTTCGGGTATTTGTAAAAATGGTTTAGTTAGCTGGTTACTTTATAGAGAAACGTACAGTGAATATGTAGAATGTAAATTGACTCAGCCACTCGCTGCAGGAAAATTATATTGCGTGCGTTATTATGTTGCGCTTGACAGGAAAAGCAATTTTGCCCAAAATCGTTTTGGTTTTGCGATAACGAAAGACAGCGTGCGTTATCCGAATACGCACATCCAGCTTTCCGGCAGTGATCCCGATGCACATATCAATGAAGCCAACGATCATTATATTACCAGTGACGAAGGTTGGGTCATGATCTGCGATACATTTATTGCAAAAGGCGGCGAACAATTTCTTACGCTCGGAAGTTTTACTTCGGATTATCCAAAACGGATTCATAAAGTAAAAAAGTCGGAACACACTTCACTGCGTGTAAATCCATTCAACAAATTCGCGTATTACTATATTGATGATGTAAGCTTGACGGAAGTGCAGTCCGGTGAAGCGCTTTGTTCCGCCCCAAGAGATTCTGTTGCAAGAAATAATATTGTTTTTATGCTCGACATTTCCGGGTCGATGGATAAGAAAGGTTTGCTCGACGCTGCTAAGAATTCTATTATTCCATTAGTAAATACAATTCCGCCGGGCGATCATATTACGATCGTAGCGTATAATGACAATGCAACTCTTCTTGCTGAAAACATTACCGCCAGTGATACGGCAGCAATACGTATCGCGCTTGAAAAAATTAAACCTGCAGGCGGAACGAATGCTGTGGCCGGATTTAATCTTGCTTACGGAGCGATCAGGAAAAGAATGATGGACAAAGGCACAAATAAGATCATCGTGCTTACGGATGGAAAAATTTATCTTCCGAAAAAAGAAAAACAAAAGATCATCACCGCTGCTGAAGAGGAAAATATTGTTGTCTCCATTGTTTTTTTCGGCGATGAAATTCCTGACCAGATGGAAAAATTTGCGGAAGCTGCGGGTGGACATGCAAACATTGCCAAAGACGGAAACCCGGAAGAAGCATTAAGGAAGGAAGTGCCTGCCACAATTACAGACACGCCATATGGCGAACGCGATGCAGGAAAGATCGTGCTATGGGAAACATTTACCAAAGTACTATTCCCTGCATTTGTTGCTTTTATTTTATGGAGAGCGTTCAACCCAACTTCATAAAAGGAATAATGTTCAGGATACTGTTCCTTTTATATTGACAATCACACTCCATTAAGATGATGGGAATTACCGTATGATATGAGCCGACACAATCAATCTCAATCTGCATTATTGAAATTTGATTAAATTTGCGACCATATGAACCTCGCACATCTACATCTTTTAATAAATCATCTCCCGGTTTTCGGCTCCTTATTAGGTATGATCGTTTTAATCCATGGCATGTGGACAAAAAATGGTCAAACTAAAATTGCTGCTTATAATCTTTTCATTCTCTCAGCAATCGGTGCCGGTATCGCATTTATGACGGGCGAACCCGCCGAAGAAGCGGTGGAGAAAATTGCGGGTGTGGCAGAAAGTGCCATTGAACAGCATGAAGACTTTGCAATGTTCTCTTTAATTTCATTCATACTGCTCGGTCTGCTTGCAATATTCGGTTTGTTTATTACGCTTAAACAATCCAATTTTATGAGACCGGTTGCAACTATAATTCTAATTGTTTCGCTGATAAGTTTCGTCCTGGTTGCCCGCACAGGCTATTTAGGCGGACTAATAAGACACACCGAAATAACTGATTCTACAGATCAAATGCAGGGTGTAGAAAGTGGAAACGACGCTGACTAATTTTCCAAATACATTTTCTCAATCGCTTCGGCGTTGTTTTGAAGAATTACTTTTCTCTTCAAACTTAACTTGGGAGTAAGCTCACCACTTTCGATCGTCCAAACTTTCGAAAGCAATGTGATCCTTTTGATCTTTTCGTATTGCGCAAGATTCTTATTCAGCTTTTCAATCGCGTGTTCGATGCGTTTGATGACTGCAGGATGATTGGCCACATCTTCATTTGTGGGACCAAGATCAATTCCTTTGCGCTTCGCCCAGTCACGCACAAATGCGAAAGCCGGAACAATTAATGCTGTCGGATATTTACGATTATCGCCTACTGTTATTGATTGTTCAACGAAGCGGGAATTCTTCAATAAATTTTCCAACGCCTGCGGAGCAATATATTTTCCACCTGTTGTCTTGAAAATTTCCTTTTTACGATCTGTAATTTTCAAAAAACGATTTTCTACCATCATCCCGATATCGCCGGTATGAAACCATCCTTCCGCATCAATCACTTCTGCGGTTGCATCAGGACGTTTGTAATAACCTTTCATGATGTTCGGTCCTTTCACAAGAATTTCTCCATCGGCTGCAATTTTTACTTCTACATCTTTTATCACGGGGCCAACCGTTCCAAAACGTAAGCTGTTTGGTTCAAAATTATTTACAGCGATAACAGGAGAAGTTTCTGTCAGTCCATAACCTTCAAGTACCGGAATTCCGGCTGCCCAGAAAATTCGCGCAAGACGCTGATCAAGCGCAGCACCACCGGAGATCATACATTTTACATTTCCACCAAGCGCTTCCCGCCATTTGCTGAAGACAAGTTTTGATGCAATGGCGAGTTGCATTTTATAAAAGGCACCGGGCGCATTCGGACCAACATCATATTTTTCCGCAATTCGTATCGACCAGAAAAATAATTTTCGTTTGATACCGGAAAGTTCAGCGCCTTTTGCTGTGATGCGATTATAAACTTTTTGCAATAAGGAAGGAACGCATGAAAAAATATGCGGATTCAATTCACGAATATTATCGCCGATCGTTTCAAGACTTTCTGCGTAATAAATTGCAGGTCCGCGAAACATATAGAGGAACGAGATCATTCGTTCGTACACGTGATTCAGCGGAAGAAAGCTAAGCGCACGATGTGTATGATCAACTGGAGGCAGATCGCAAAGCGTGGTGAAGTTGCTGACAAGATTATTGTGCGTCAGCATTACACCTTTAGGAGTTCCTGTTGTTCCGGAAGTATACAGCACTGTGAAAACATCATCAGGCGTCACTTCGCGTTTTACTGCTGCAATGGCTTCTGATTGTTTATCTGCTTTTCCTTTTTCAAGAATTTTATTCCATGAATCGACGCCTGCGAATTCCACGATGGAAAAAATAGCAGGTGGATTCGGCATATCTTTTATTGCTGATTTTGTTTTGTCAAAAATATCCTTGCCTGAAACAAAAACAATTTTCGCTTCAGAGTCAGCAAGAATAAATGCAAGATCACTTTCAGAAATTGTCGGGTAAACAGGAACGAGAATTGATCCGCAAAGCTGCGCACCAAAATCGATCACATTCCACTCCGGACGATTATTGGAAAGTATGGCAACACGATCGCCGCGTTTAATTCCGGAGCCTATCAATCCGGCTGCAACAGCATACGCATGTTCGCTGAACGATGTAAAGCTCCAGGTTTTCCAAACGCCGTTTTCTTTACCGGCAAATGCATCGGGCTTATCACCATGCTTGGCGATGTAATATTCCAACAGGTCAAATACGCGGGTAACTTTCATAAGAGGCGGGTTTATGCCTTAAATATAATGAATGATTGGGAAATTTTGCGAATTCAATTGCCTTGAACTGGCATTGTATCCTTGTAAACAGCAATAAGCGCCCGCGAAAGAATTAAAGAAATGCCTCCGCGTCATGCCACAACCTTCTCTGTGTTAAACCCTTTTTTTTGCGTAAGGCCTGCCTGCCGCCGCTCCGGCCTATGTTGCTGCAGGCAGGGATAGCAGCAAGCTACCGTGTAGCGCGAATAGCCCGACCCGCAGGGATACGCACACTAAAATGAATTGCCACAAAAGCAAAGACACACAGCGCTTATCGCGAAATAGCAAAACCAAATCCAACAATAACTTTGGGAAGATCGCGGTTGTTTGGCGAATCATAATTGAACAAGTCATTCATCCTGTATTGCATAAACAAGGAATAAAATTCGCTGCCAATCCGGAGCGTCAATCCGTAATTTACTTTCTCAATATATGGTAAGCGGACAATTTTTGTTTTCACTTTATAATGAAAGCCTGATGCGCCATTGGAATCATAATGCTGATCGACAAAAACATTTGTTGAACGAAAAATATTATCTGCATACACACCGATATCGATCCAATCTCCCAATACATCACCTCTTCTGCGGAAGTTGATGCGATCACAAAGTGTTACTGAAAAATTATGCAAAGAAATACGCTCACGCACATGATTTGCCGTGATCAGCGGTGCAAGCTTTGGTGTATTTTGCCTGATGCTGTAACGATCGTAACGATAACAAACATCCATCACAAGCGCATTCCAGTAAAACAAACGAAGCTTTCCGCGAATGCCATATGCATACGATGTTGACCACCAATTTGTTTGCGCACCAAACACTTGCGGTCCGGGCATTAGTCCGAGTTGGTTGTAAAGTGTCAGAAAAAATAAACGGTTTGGTCCGAAGGTTGGAATCTTTCCTGACGTATCAACATCACGCGAGATAAGCACCCTGTTGGTGTTGGTGCGGCGATCACCAGGGAGAACATCAACCTGCGCAGCCAGCCGCATTCCCGGAAACAGGAGCAGCAATATTGCAAGTATGATTTTATGCTTAAAAACGGTACGATGCATAATATCCCTGATAAAACACATTAATCTTAACGCCAACACGCAAATCTGATTCTTCGATTGTTATCGGATTTCCATCTTTCATTTCTACAACGTAATATTTATAAATACGACCGTGCGCATCTTCCAGCGAATAAAATAATTTTGGAAAGTTGGCGCTACCACAATCAGGTTTAAACTTTTCTTCAAGCGTTATCGTTGCCGAATTTCTTGAAGTTGAAATAACAAACGTTTGTTGCTGCACACGAGCCGTATCGAAAAAATGCGAAGCTTGTGGTGTTCCGTAACCATGCGAATAATCATAATACGGATAAAGCGAAGAACACTGATGAAGCGAATCCATCAATTGCATTGGAGAGAGATCAGGAAATTTCTGAATCAGGCATGCTGCAAATCCAACAATCAAGGGTGCTGAAAAAGAAGTTCCTTCTGCTTCTTCATAATCTTCGTAACCATTGGCAACAAGCACGGTTCCGGGAGCGCATACATCGGGCTTGTGACGAAAATCGGGTGTTGGTCCGATAGAAGAATAGCTTGCAATAAAACCACGATCATTCAACGCCGTAACACTAAGCACACTATCCGCATCACCGGGAGGAAGAATGACAGGAGAAGAACTTTCTCCTTCATTACCTGCTGCGGCAATGACAAGAATTCCTTTTCCTGCCGCCATATTCGAAGCGCGCGACATGAGCGAAATTTTTCCATTCATCTGTTCCGGGTAATAAGAATTATAATCTGGTCCGTCGGAACAATTGATGAGCATCGCACCTTGTTTGTCGGACCATTCTAATGCGGCAACAAAATTCTCTTCTCCTTTGGGCTGACTTGTCCATTGCGTTGCGATTTTAGCAAGCAAAAAAGTTGCATCAGGGGCAAGTCCCATTGGCTGACCATTCACAACGCCTGCAATACAAGAAAGCACGCGTGTGCCGTGATCGGAATTTTGTTTGTAAACATCTGCATTGTCTTTCGCAAAATCAAAAGTTGCGCGGATGGAATTATTAAATCGCAAATGTTGAAATGCGGGAGAAACATCGGTGCCGTGAAAACCAACATCGATGATAGAAATGATAATTCCTTTTCCTGTGAGATTATTTTCTTTGAATAATTTCCCTTTCATCGGATCGATCTGCAGGGTTACATCACGGGGAACTTCGTCGGTTTTATCAAAAAGGGTATCGGGAGAAATCGTGGCGGGTTTC
>JBKJMR010000672.1:0-2970 GCA_046596275.1 Bacteroidia bacterium
TCTGCAAATAAGATTCCGGGTTCATCTTGCGCGATGCAAGTCCTTCATCAAATACTTTCGGTCGCGATGAGGCGTAAAGATTTCCTTTTACATCATACAAATTGATATCAGTGAAAAAGACGTTCGAAAACTTTTTCAATTTGTAAGTGGTGTATTCTTTGAACGAGCTGTTCAGCTTATTTTCCTCGAGCAGATCCTGCAATTCAAGCACAACAGAATGACCTTTTTCCGAAATGATCTCCGCATTCTTCGTCTGGTATTGCTGGCGGATATAATAAATGGAACCGCCCCCGAATAATCCAAGCGAAACCAAAACGATCATTACCAACACCAATTGAATCCTGTATTTGAAACTGAGATTAGAGAAGGTCGGACCAACAAGAATCAGCTGTCGAACAGAAAGTGCGATGAGCAGCAGCAAGCTGAAAATAGCGAAGATGTAAGAGAAACTTGTTGTTCTGCTCAGCCAGCCTTCATCGGTGCGACTGAGAATAACAACAGTAGAATTATCAGGACGGTAAACCAGGTGACACCATCCATCCACTTCAAAGAATTTACTTTCAGGTCCTGTATAACCAAATGGTTCCGGGGTTAAGCGATATTGAAATTTACCCGAATGATTGACCAGCTGACCATTTTTATATTTCGCATAAGAATAATTGATCAGCTTTTGATTAATTCCTAATTCACGATCGAGCAACAATTCAGGAAACCCGATTTGATCCGACATTAATTTTGAATCCAGCTCAACGAATAATGTTCCTTGTCCCAATAATTTTTCTTCTCCCGGCTTTTGCAAAATAATTCTTGCGAGATAACTGATTCGTCCTGTTGTGCTGTTGAGAAAAAAGAAATTCGGGCTGAAAGTAGGCACACCTTCTTTTTCCATCCGCTCATCGAAATGCATGATGTTGTCGGAATACAGCGAACTTGACCGCAGCACCGGTATGCACATCGTATCGAAGAAAGTAACTTTAACATCATACTTGTCCCAGTAGCCGCTGAAATATTGCTGCTGCACACGTTTCTCAAATGCGCTGAGATCTATTGTCGGCGTTTGTGTGTAAGCAATCAGCAATGAATCGTGAATGAATTTATCTTCGATCTCTGTGAAAAGATGTTCCGCGATCGGATCTTGTTCGGCTGCTAAACTTTCGGCGTAGAGAATTCGTGTATCATGTTCTTTATGTCGTCCCTGATGCAGCAGCATGTGCGTTCCGTAAAAAGAAAAAACAAACACGAGACAGATGATCAGCGAGAAAGAATAGGTTTGGTCATCTGCGTTTTTTCGCCACACCAGCAGCAGGATAATTATTGCAAAGGGCCATAATACAGCAATGAGATCCACATAGCCGAAAAGATGCAGTATGCCGGTGTGTATCAGCAGTGCGACAATAAATAAATTCCAGCTTAGTGCAAAATTGATAATGAGCTTTTGAAAGATCCGCACGCAACGATCTGCAATAAGAAAAAATGTGGCGAGCAGGATTGCAATTAATAAAAGCCCGGTATAGCTATAAGCCGTGAGGTCGAAAATATTATTGACGTTAAAAGAAATATTCGAATTCTGCACAAGCCCGATGATCATTCCGTTGAGCACCCATGCACCGAATGACGGCACCAGCAACAAGAGCAAACCCAAACCGATCTTTTTCCAAGGTGGGAGTTCCGTGTTGATCTTTGTTTCTCTTAAATAGCGCGTAACATAAAATGCGAGATAAAGCAGCAGCAGCGCATTGATCAGGAAATCGCCGAGGTTGGAAAGCCAGAACGAATCTGCATTACCATAATATTTCGGACCGAAAAGAGGAAGCTCATAAAATGTTGCAGGGAAATTTATCTTGAGCGAAAGAAATCGCATCACGATTACTGTTCCTATAAAAAGTAAAAGAGAACCTGTTCTGCCTAAAACATTTTTTAATGCACGGCTTTCGGCATGAATAAAAAGAAGCAGAAATAAAAATCCGGATAAATTAAAAATAAGATTCAGCCATGTGATCCATGTTGGTGTTTCAACAGGGCCGGTAGATTTAAATACAAGTGAAAAAAGATAATTTCCGTCAGCCGCATGCACGCTGTTTGCAGAGGATGGATTTCCTATGGCAATTTCCGTTTCCGGCGGCATTTTAAAATCACTCCCGAAGGAATTGACGAGATATTGATTTTGGTAAGAGTATTCTTTTTTGATCAACAGCATCCCGATGATCGTGCGACCGATATCATCTGTTTTACGATTGACTTCAAACCAGCCATTTTTCAGCTTCGCCATCCTGTCGTCGAGACAAACCTCTTTCATGTAGTTCTCTACCGAAACAGAATTGTCGGACCAGAATTTCAGCGTATCGTTTTCGTAGATAAGCAATACAAGTCCTTCATCACGGAAAAGTGTATTGAAGCGTGTCGGACGCAAACGAAAAATCTGATCAAACGATTTGCCTAATGAGAATTTCACCAGCGAATCCACTTCATCATCAAGCAGCGCTTCTTTTTTATGAAGTGTTTTTTCGAATTCGCTGATTCCCGGTTTAGAAGAATTTTGAGAAAATGAAAGTGTAATCAGGTAAGCTCCCGCAAATGCAAGCACCGCCAGCACAAGCTTACTAAAGCGATGCCTGAATAAATTGCGGAAAACGGGGAGTGGATTCATAAAGTATAAAGGTAACTAAGGAAAAGGGACAAGGGACGAAAAAGGGACGAGGGACGAAATGTGTTTTAATAGTGAATAACAGCGCTAGTCGCAGCTATTTTCATGCCATTTATAAGAATTACCAATTTGAAAATTTGTCACTTCCCGCCCTTTTTTTCCGTCTCTTAGCCTGCCTTGAGTCTGCCGAAGGTCCCCTCTTTTTTCCTTCCTCTTTTTCTTTTTTTAGGTAGCTTCGTATTCCCTATGGCCAAAAAGATTGAAGTTAAAAAAACAGGCACCCTGGCTTCCGGCCGGACTACGGCATTTGTGCTTCCTGAATTGCA
>JBKJMR010000011.1:0-6192 GCA_046596275.1 Bacteroidia bacterium
GAGCATCTGAAACAAATGGATCAAACGGAATCGTCGAACTTAATTGTTGTTATACAAACCGAAATAATGCCACTGATCCTACAGAAGATATAAACCTCGATGGTTTTTGGAATTCACTCGATTGCCAGGGAGCAACTGGAGCAACTGGAATCGCCGGAAGTGTTGGCGCCACTGGGCCTGCGGGTCCTTCAGGATTAAACGGAACAAATGGTACAACAGGGCCAACAGGTCCTTCAGGTGCTATTGGCTCGGCCGGAGCTACAGGCGCAACCGGTGTAACTGGCCCTTCCGGAATAAATGGAACGAATGGTGCAACCGGCCCGTCAGGAATCAATGGAACAACTGGTGTTACAGGACCAACCGGTCCTTCAGGTGCAATCGGCTCTGCCGGTCCAACCGGACCTTCAGGCATAAACGGAACAAATGGTTCGGCTGGTCCAACAGGTCCTTCGGGTGCGATTGGTGCTGTTGGCCCAAGTGGTGCTAACGGGTCTACTGGTGCAACAGGTGCGACGGGCCCAACTGTTCCGGGTGCTACAGGACAAACGCTTTATTACAGCGCGACTAATACGCTCAGCTCCACAAACAATTTATATCATAATGGCAGCGCAGTCGGAATCGGCGGCATTACTGCTCCGCTGGTCGATCTTCACATCGGTAAACTAGCATCTTCGAATACACGATTGATGTTCTCCAACCAAACGACCGGTAATGCATCACTGCTCGATGGATTTCTTGTTGGGATCAGCGGTTCACCGGGAGATGCTTTTCTTCTTCAAAATGAAGCGCAGCCACTATGGTTCGGAACATCAGGAACCGAACGCATGCGGATTGACGCGGCGGGAAATGTTGGAATCGGCAATACAAATCCAACGGTGAAGCTGGATATCAATGGAGGCAGCGCACGTATTTTTGATTTGAACAATACAAATCTAACTGCCTTTTCTTCCGGTGCAAATTCAAATTCTTACATCGCCCTTGTTGCCCAGTCAGGTTCGCAGCGTGAATGGAGGATTATGAATGATGGTGGTGTTGGCGGAGCATTTAAGATCACTGATGTTTCGGCAGGATTCGACAGGTTGTATATTGGTGCAACAGGAAATGTAAGCATCGCAACAATTGGCAGCGCAAAATTTAATGTGTTGCAAACAGCAAGTAGCGGCAATGTGGGCGACTTTATTTTGAACAACGGTACTTCCTCCGGCAATGCAGTTTCTGCGCAATCGAATGGATCTTCAGGAAATGTTTTTTATGGTTATAGCACAGGCGGCGCAAGAGCTGCATTTTTCCAGAGTGCAAGTGCTACGGGTTTGGCCCATACCGTGCAGGCCGAACAATATGGATTAGGCCGGGCAGGACATTTTGAAGTAGCAAATACAAGTAATAATACTGACGCGTTATTCGCACAAACAAATAGCGGAGGCGCTGCAATCCGCGGTTTTACTACCGGTATCGGAACAGCTGGCGAATTCCAGGTTTCTAATCCGGCAAATGGCACTGCTGCTTTACGGAGTTTTCATAACGGAACCGGTGAAGCATTGCTTGCGATAAATCTGGGTACAGGCCGAGCAGCATTCTTCCAGGTCAATTCCTCAACAAACAATGCGAATGCGCTCGAAGCAATTACTTACGGAACAGCAATTGCAGGGAAATTTAATATTGTCAATCCCACAAGCAATGCAAATGCACTTGAAGCAGGAACAAACGGTAGTGGCTATGCAGGTGCGTTTTTCGGACCGGTTTATATTCGCTCGAATGGCACCACCACTGGCACCTCCGGTTTTCGTGTAGATAATTCAGCCGCTGCAAACTTATTTACCGTTCGTGATAATGGTGAGGTAAGCATTCCTGGCTATACGCAACTCGGTGGACCTTCTGCTCCCGGAATTAAAATGCTGAAGCTGACAGGAACAACCAATTCCGCACAAGGAGGCTCTATTTCCATTCCGCACGGAATAACTCCGGGTAAAATTCTATCTGTTAACGTGCTCGTGGAATATGCAGCTAACAGCTTTGTACCGCACGGTTATACCATTAATACGGGTTATGAATTCAACTATTATATTTCCGGAAATGATATTGTTGTATGGAATAAAAATCTTGCATCTTCCCAGATCCTGAGCAAGCCATTTAAAATTATTATTACTTACGAGCAATAGCAAATTCATCTATGAAAATCGCTGCTGTTGTTCCTGCTTACAATGAATCACACGCGATTAAAAACGTGGTAGATGATTTGCTTGCGGCCGGAATAAAAAGCGGGATTAATATTACCGTTGTTGTTGTCAATGATTGCTCAACAGATAACACCGGTGAAATTATTGACCAGCTTTCTTGTGTGGCAATTCATCTGCCGGTCAATCTCGGAATTGGTGGCGCGGTACAAACCGGTTTTAAATTCGCATTCGAAAATAATTTTGATTTCGCAATACAGGTAGACGGCGACGGACAACATCCTGCTGAAGAAATTTCAAAGATCATTGCAGGAGCGATTAAAAATAACTGGGACGTTACTATCGGCTCACGGTTCTTAACGAAAGAAGGATTTCAATCTTCGTCGATGCGCCGCGCAGGAATAAAATATTTTTCACGGCTTAATAAATTATTGACCGGCGTTTTAATTTACGATACAACTTCCGGATTTAGATTATTAAATAAAAAAACACTTGCAATCGTAAGTGAATATTACCCGGATGAATATCCTGAACCGGAAGCAATTGTTTTATACGCGCGTCATAAACTACGTATCGGTGAAGTGCAGGTACAAATGAGAGAACGACAAGGCGGAATTTCATCCATCAATTCTTCCGGAGCTATTTATTATATGGGAAAAGTGACACTAGCCTGCTTGTTCACCCGCGCACGAAAACTGGATAATTGAGTGCAAAAACGCTGGTTTGGGGCGGAAATTCCCATGCATTTTACCGGATTTCCTATTTGTCCAACTTCTTATTTTCCTACTTTTCAATTTCTTATTTCCTCCATTTCAAAGAGACTTTCAATTATTTGTAAATACATATTACCTTTATTAAAAATAATGCCATGAAAAAAGTAAG
This sequence comes from Bacteroidia bacterium, assembly GCA_046596275.1. GTDB lineage: Bacteria > Bacteroidota > Bacteroidia > Palsa-965 > Palsa-965. Next base: position 3,057 of record JBKJMR010000011.1, read on the forward strand.
CATGTTGTTGCTTGTGGTTTTTACAGTTTGTTTCATCTTTTCCTGCAAACATGAACCATTTGTCTCAACAAGAGAAGTTAGCTATCGTAATGATATTCTGCCAATAGTAAGAAGCAGCTGTCAACATGCTGGTTGCCACAATCCCAATGATCCGAACAGGGAATTTGCAATAGACAGCCTTGTTTCGGATATCGTTGATGAATATGTTGAGCCGGGCGATCCTGAAGCCAGTGAGCTTTACGAGCGCATTACCGAAAATGACGCGAATGATATTATGCCTAAACCGCCTTATCCGCCGCTGACAGAAAACCAGGTCAGGCTTATTAAATTATGGATTACTCAAGGTGCAAAAGATAATTAATCATGAAAAAACTATTTTTTTTTATCGGATTTACTACGCTGATGTTTACCGCGTGTTACAGAGATAATGTTGAAGAGCTTTATCCTGATGCTGATTTGTTTTCGCAATGTGATACGACTTCTACAATTACGTATTCAGGTCATATCACAGCATTGATGCAGAATTATTGCTTTTCCTGCCATGCAGGTGCTTCACCATCGAGCGGTTTCAGCCTGGATTCATATGCTGAAATACAACCTTATGCAGCAAGTGGAGAATTGATGCACCGTATTCATGGTGATCCGGGCTGGAACAGAATGCCACCTTCTTTTCCATTAAACCAATGTCAAATGAGAACATTTGAACTTTGGGTGAACGCAGGTGCGCCGAATAATTAATCCTAACTATTTTTTTACAACGCTTTATTGAAACGCTATGAGAAAAATCTTTACCCTGCTTTTCCTTTTCACATCGCTTCATCTTTTTTCGCAAACTGAAATTGATGAGATGCAACGTATGGCTGATAGTCTTGAAGCAGCAGAAAATTCCGGTCACGAATTAACTTCTGCTACTTTCAAAGCAACGAAGCTCATTAATTTTCCAACCGTAGAAACAATGGGAAAACGTGCACTCGATTTTCGCATAGCGCACCGTTTCGGCGATTTCAGCTCAGGCGCTTACAATGCATTCGGATTAGATGGTGGTGCAAGCATTCGTTTGTCTTTTGATTATGGCATTACAGACTGGCTGACCATCGGAATCGGAAGAAGTTCTGTGGATAAGCTGGCTGATGGTTCCATCAAAGTTCGAATGTTGCGACAGACACTTGACAATCACATGCCCGTTTCTGTAACAGTGCTTAGCTCGATGAACTATACTTTTCTCCGCGATCCGAACGCAGTAAACGGCATTGATAAATATGCTTATGCTGTTGACCGCATTTCGTACGCAACGTCATTAGTTGTCGGTAGAAAATTCAGTGACAATTTATCTTTGCAGCTGAATGGTTTTTATATTCATTACAATATTGTAGATAAGATCACGGATTCAAATTATATGTTCGCAGCTGGTTTTTCCGGGCGTTACAAATTCAGTAAAAGATTTGCTGTCACGTTTGAATACGCACATCGTCTGAACAAGTATTCATTAGCGTACAACACTTTCCAGGATCCGATCGGCATTGGTGTTGATATTGAAACCGGCGGACACGTTTTCCAGCTTCATTTCACAAACCAGTTCGGAATGAACGAAGCGCAATACATTCCGTATACCACCAGCAACTTTTTTAAAGGTGATATCCGCTTAGGTTTTAATATTTCCCGTGTATTCTCTATCGGCGGAAAAGATAAAAAGAGCAAAGGCAAGTCCTGGTAATTTTTCCTAAGCAAACGGCAAAAATCCATATCGTCTTATCAGCAGTTTCACTCCATCTTTGAAGCTGATCTTATCGATACATAAATAATTTAATCCAATCCAATGCGTAGTTCACTAATAGCCATTACACTTTTTGCAATTACATTTCTTGTCGTTACTGCTACTTCCGGTTTTGAAGTGATGGATAATACCGGTCAGGCAGGCCGCACAGGATCACCAAGTGAAAGCACTTCTAATATAACCTGCCACACCGGCTCTCCGCTTAATGATGGAACCGGAACTATAGTTATCACCTGCCCTGAAATGCCAACATGGGAATACATGCCCGGCGATACTTATACCATCTTCGTTACAATTGCACGCGTTGGAAATTCGCTTTTTGGCTTTGACGTTGAAGCGCTGACTGCCGGAACTCCTCCGCAAAATGCCGGAACATTCCTGATCACAAATTCGGCTGAATCACAAATCAAAAACTTTGTTGTCGGAGCTGTAACAAGGAAAAATGTTGTTCATACTTTAAATGGCGGTACCGGCACAGACACAAAGACATGGACATTTGACTGGATCTGCCCTTCAACCAATGTGGGCGATGTAACTTTTTACGTAACAGGAAATGCTGCTAACGGAAACAATCAAACTTCCGGCGATCATATTTACAGCACAACACAGCTTGTAACGCCTGCTGTAGGTGCCAGTGTTGGCGATGATGATTATGCGGCGAATGGTTTTACTGTTTACCCTAATCCTGCGCACGATAATATTTCGGTTTCTTTCATCGGTGAGCCGGGAGATAAAGTTTCTGTTCAGCTGGTATCACTCGAAGGAAAAGTTATTTCTACTTTATTCACCGGAACTTCAAACGGAATGCCAACACAGCAGCAATTAGAATTACCGACTGACTTGCAGCCGGGAATGTATTTTGTTCAGCTTGTGAATGGCACTTCATCTGCGACACATAGAATTGTTGTGCAGTAAAGAAGCATAACTATTTCTGACATAAAAAAGCGCTCTTCGATTGAGCGCTTTTTTCATTATACCCTTTTTTGATTGTTACGCTGATTCAGCAAAAGCTCCACTACCCGCTTATCAATCGGGTATGTTAATAATCCAGGTGCTAATTGATCAAGCGGAATCCACCTGAAAATTTGCGCGCCGTCAATTTCCTCTTTGAACTTAAAAACGGTTTCTTCCGTTTCAATTTTTTCGGGATGAGGAAGTTTAACTGTATAATACACGCTGATCATCTGATCTTCTTCACGGAATGCAGAAGCGACAAAAAAATCAGTCGTGTAAAAATGTTCTGCCGAAATTAATTCCTGCTCCAGCTCTTCCATACATTCACGCTTCACTGTTTCAAGCAAACCTTCTCCCCATTCATGTCCGCCACCTGGAAATTTTGTCATGCGCGTTCCCAGCCGCAAT
>JBKJMR010000600.1:0-2916 GCA_046596275.1 Bacteroidia bacterium
CCTGGGATACAGGCGTGATTCTCCCTCTCGCCCACGCTTCTCTTTCTATTGATGATCTGCTCGTGGACAGTCTGAGTACCACCAACGCAGATGGTTCGGTTCGGATCGTTTATTCCACCAAATTTTTGGGATTGGATATCGATTCGCTTTTTGAAATTCCTGATACTACTGTTTCTAACGTTTACAATTTCCCATTCACTATTACAAATGCAGCACCGCCCTTTAATGTCGCACCGGGCACGCCAAATCAAACAACATTCAGTGCCGGTGAAGCTCAACTGGTTTTTGGAATTTTAAGTGCGGGAAGTATGAACGTTCGGCTTCAAAATGACCTACGCCGCAGAATCCTTGTTCGCTATCAGATTCCAGGCGCAACATTAAATTCAATTCCTTTCGATACTAGTTTTATCGTGCCTGCTGCGCTGGATTCGATTCACGGATTTATCATGACTGTTAATTTTGATTTAAGCGGGTATTCAATTGATTTTACAGGCACAAATCATGATCGGGTCAATACATTGGCAACTACTTTCTCTGCTGAGATTGATCCGACAGAAACTGTGGGAACAAACATTTATCCTTCCGATACTGTTGGCGCTGTCAATACAATATCCGGGATCAAACCCTATTACATCCGAGGATATTTCGGGAATGAAACCGTGCATATCGGACCAGAAGAAACGGGCTTTTCACTATTCCAGCGTGTCATCAGCGGATCAATCGGTTTGGATTCATTGACAATGTCGCTTGATATTGATAATTACATCGGCATGGATGCGCGATTAACGATCAACAGTATTTATTCCCGCAGAAGTTCTACCGGCCAATCGGTTTACCTGAATCATCCTATCATCGGCACACCAATCAATATTAACCGCGGTGTTTATTCGAGCACATGGGGCGAAGTAATTCCAAGCTCGTACAATTTCACTTTCGATAACAGCAATTCAAATGCAAAAGCCCTGGTGGAAAATCTGCCGGATAAATTAGGCTATGATGTTACGCTCGTCACGAATCCGCTTGGCAATGTTTCAGGTAACAACGATTTTCTTTATGCTGCAAACACCATTGATGCAACACTGAATGTAGAAATGCCATTAAGCCTTTTTGCAGATCAGCTGGTAATTGCGGATACCATCATTCCTGATTTTTCCGCTTTCGAAAATCATGATGATATTCTCAAAGGAACATTAACGCTTAATGCAGCCAACAGCTTTCCATTCCATGCATTCGTTGATATTTATTTTATCGATGCTTCTTCGAATGTGATCGGAAGTGTGGTCGCTGCGCCAAACCTTATTACTTCCGGACCAGTGTTGCTGACAAACGGCTATTTTGTTTCGCAGGGATTTTCGAATTCGGTGCTGACGATTCCACTTTCAGAAACACAGACACAAGCCCTTTTTCACAGCAGCAAAATTGTTTTTGTTTCGCGTTTCGATACGAATTCAAATCCTGCTTTCGCAAAAATTTACGGATCAAATCGTCTTGACCTCAACCTTAGCGCTGACTTCGATTATCGTATCGGAAATTAATTATGAAGCATTTTCTCCCCCTATTTTTTGCATTTACTTGCATCATTTCGTTACAACTTAACGCACAGGATCCGATGCTTTATATTTATCGTCCGCATTGGCCACACCAGGCAACCGGATTGCATAATTCGATTTCGTTTTCCGGCGAATACACCGCAGGTTCTGATGCATTGACAAATTCATTTATCAATTTATTTTACAAAGGCGGCTATATCGACGCTGAAACAAAAGCGAAACAAACATCGAAATTGCTTCCGTCAAACCGTGTAGGTGCATACGCAGGTTATGCAATGTCCTATTGCTGGCGAATGCATCCTGATTCAGGCAACTGGGAATTTACTGTTGCCTACCGCGATCGTCAATCGTTGTATGGAAAATTTTCTTCCGATGCTTTTCGTCTTGCCTTCGAAGGAAATCGTCCGTTCAAAGGACAAACAGCAAACCTGGATGATACAAAGCTGGCTTATATGCATTGGCAGCAATTGCAATTCGAAGCAAAGTTTTATTCACCCGATAATAAATCAGATGCAGCGTTTGGATTTTCTGTTTTGAACGGACAACAATTGCAGGAAGTGATGATCCACAAAGCATCCGTATTTACGGCAAGTGACGGAAGTTTTATTGATGTGAATGCGAAAGCAGATTGGTTTCAAAGTGATACCGCCTCATCACGTTTAGGAAGTCAGAATGGTTTCGGTTCTTGTTTCAATTTTCGTTTCAATGCGTATTTGGGTGATTCTACAGCGCGTTATAAATCGCAATTTTCGTTTATGGTGCAGGATCTTGGTTTCATTCGCTGGAATGATAAATCGAGAATTTATTCGGTGGATACCAATATGCATTATACCGGTGTTGATGCTTCAAATGTGATCATCAACAATGGCGATGTGACCGGAGTTCCGAATTCCGATTCATTGATTGGAGAACCGCAGAACGGGCAGATCATTACTTTTTTGCCGTTGGGAATTCGCATGCGTTACACTGTTTTTACGCCCGGTGCGTGGTGGGGCGGAATTGATGCGCGTGCGTGGAGCTACAGTGAAGCGCTTCCGCAGATCACCCTTTTTGCGGGATGGCATTCGAAAGATTTATCACTAAATGTAAGCGGCGGCGCTGCGTGGGGGGGATATGCGCGTTTGCAATTTCCTGTTCAGATCGGATGGGAACCGTGCAAAAATCTTGCGTTGCTTTTCGGCACAACGAATCTCCTGGGCTATATCGCTCCTCAAAAAACACACGGACAAGGATTATATATGAATTTATCCATCGCATTTTAAAACCGTGATCATGAAAAAGCTTCTTCTTTTTATTTCGATTTTCGCCGGCATTTTTTCTTCCGCGCAGACTTCAGCAAAATGGGAAAACATTTACGGACAAGGCG
>JBKJMR010000100.1:0-2590 GCA_046596275.1 Bacteroidia bacterium
ATTTTGAAAATGGATATGCTTTGTGTGCAATTGAGAAAGCGCATAAAGAAGGAAAAGTAACCTGGCAGAAACCTGTTTCCTGTCATTTATATCCAGTGCGAATTACATCTTACAAAAAATTCGACGCAGTCAATTATGAAACCTGGGACATTTGTAAACCCGCGTGTGCATGCGGAGAAAAATTAGAAGTGCCCGTTTACAAATTTGTTAAAACAGCTTTAGTGCGCAAGTATGGTGAAGAATGGTATGCACAATTAGAATCAGCAGCAAAATTTATCGAGGGAAAAGACAAAAAGAAGAAGAAAGGTTAATCGTATAGCTTCCAGACAGATAGGAAGGCGGTCCTCTGAAAGCCGCATGAACAGGGAGTTTCAGGGCACGAGGCGCTGAAATCCAATAGTGTTATAATTTTCAGAAATGCAAGTATGAACCACATAAATTTTTCATTTTTTTTAGATGTGCGTTACAAGTGCCGTCAAGCCTCACAAACAGGTAGTTTATCAGTCGTTATCAACAAAGTGCCTGCGCTTACTGTGTTTAAAACTTTGGGGCATTGTTAATTGAAATGACTTGCCTGTTAACTGCTTTTTCTAAAAATTTGTTCTCAGGGTTAGCGAACGGCTTTTTTCCCCTAAAGAACTAACCGCTAACACCTTAAGTAAATCGAGCAGGCTCCGGGCCTGTTTTTTTAGCCTGAAACACCTGAGTACCAATTAACCACACGCAATTTCATCCTAGGAGGCCAGTATTATGTCAGAATCAAATGAGCCAATATTAAAAGAGAACAAGGATCGCTTTGTTCTTTTCCCTGTACAACACGGTGACATTTGGGAAATGTATAAGAAAGCAGAAGCAAGCTTTTGGACTGCAGAAGAAATTGATCTCTCTCCTGACCTTCATGACTGGGCGAATAAGTTAAGTGATGATGAACGTTACTTTATCAAAAACGTTCTTGCATTTTTCGCCGCGAGTGATGGAATTGTAAATGAAAATCTTGCAATCAACTTCATGTGTACGGTTCAATATCCTGAAGCTCGTTGCTTTTACGGATACCAGATCATGATGGAAAATATTCACAGCGAAACTTATTCGTTGCTGATCGATACTTATATCAAAGAGCCTGCTGAAAAAGATCGTCTCTTCCACGCGGTTGACACTGTTCCTGCTGTAAAGAAAAAAGCAGACTGGGCAATGCGCTGGATTGAAAAAGGATCTTTCGCTGAACGTCTTATTGCTTTCGCTGCTGTGGAAGGAATTTTCTTCTCAGGATCTTTCTGCTCGATCTTCTGGTTGAAGAAACGCGGTCTCATGCCGGGACTCGCTTTCTCGAATGAGTTGATCTCGCGTGATGAAGGATTGCATTGCGATTTCGCTTGTTTACTTTACACAAAACACCTGGAACACAGATTACCGGTGCAGCAAGTAACCGATATCATCACCAACGCTGTTACAATCGAAAAAGAATTCGTTACCGATTCTCTTCCTGTAAAGCTGATCGGGATGAATGCAGAATTGATGTGTCAATACATTGAGTTTGTTGCCGATCGATTGCTTCTTGCTTTAGGTTGTGCGAAAGTTTACAATGCAACAAATCCGTTTGACTTTATGGAGATGATCTCTCTCCAGGGTAAAACAAACTTCTTCGAAAAGCGCGTTGCTGAATACCAGAAAGCCGGCGTTACAGGCGACAGCACGAAAAACGTTTTCAGTCTCGACGAAGAATTTTAATCCTTACAATAATGCATTGCGGATTTTGCAAAGGATCCGTCGTGCAAGAAAATATCTCTCACTGTTCTCCTACTCTTCAATCACATTAAACCGCGACCACCTATGTATGTAATCAAACGCGACGGCAGCAAAGAGTCGATTAAGTTCGACAAGATCACAGCCCGGATTCAAAAACTCTGCTATGCGCTCGATTCCGTGCATGTAAACCCGGTGGAGGTTGCGATGAAAGTGATCCAGGGAATTTATCCCGGCGTTACTACCAGCGAGCTTGATAATCTTGCAGCAGAAACAGCAGCGTCATTGACTACAACGCATCCTGATTATGCATTGCTTGCTTCACGTATCGCAGTGTCGAATCTTCATAAGAATACAGAAAAGTCATTTTCCAAAACAATGGAAATGCTCTACACGTATCTCGATCCGAAGACAGGACAGAAAGCTGCTTTGATCGCTGATGATGTTTACCAGATCATCAAAGACAATGCACAGCTTCTTGATTCGTCAATCATCTACGATCGTGATTTCGGTTACGATTATTTCGGATTCAAAACACTTGAGCGTTCTTACCTGCTGAAATTGCACGGTAAAGTTGCTGAGCGCCCGCAGCATATGATCATGCGTGTTTCTGTCGGCATTCACAAAGAAGATGTGGAAGCTGCAATCGAAACATACAACCTCATGAGCGAACGTTGGTTCACACACGCAACACCAACGCTCTTCAATGCAGGCACACCAAAACCACAAATGTCTTCCTGCTTCCTGCTCACTGTAAAAGATGACAGCATCGACGGCATTTACGATACATTAAAAAATTGCGCGAAAATTTCTCAGAGCGCAGGCGGAATCGGTTTGAGCATTCACA
>JBKJMR010000262.1:0-3489 GCA_046596275.1 Bacteroidia bacterium
GCTGCAAAATTACTCATTTATCCCTAACCCCAAAATTTCCCAGTAAATTTATCTTCGGAACAATCAGAATTTCAATGGATTTCGGTGCAATTATCATGTCCTGGTACCAAAAAAACAAGCGTGATTTGCCATGGCGGATGACCCAGGACCCTTATAGAATCTGGCTTTCAGAGATTATCCTCCAACAAACCCGCGTGCAGCAGGGACTCCCTTATTATTTTTCATTTATTAATAAATATCCGGACGTAAAAAGCCTGGCTTTGGCCCCGGAAGACGATATTTTGAAGCTTTGGCAGGGTTTGGGGTACTATTCCCGCGCCCGAAACCTGCATTTTGCGGCAAAAATGGTGGTCAGCGAGTTCAACGGCGTTTTTCCGGCTACTTATAAGGAATTGAAGCTCCTTAAAGGAGTGGGCGATTATACCGCCGCGGCCATCGCTTCTATCTGTTATAATGAAGTTCAGGCCGTTGTGGATGGAAATGTGTACCGCGTGCTCTCCCGCATTTTTGGAATCGATACACCGATTGACACTAACGAAGGAAAAAAGATCTTCAGTGAGCTGGCCAATTCCCTCATTTCAAAAAAACATCCGGCCGATTTTAACCAGTCTATAATGGAATTCGGCGCGATGCAGTGTGTTCCGAAAAATCCGCCTTGTGAAATATGCCCGTTCTTTTTGCATTGTGAAGCACGAAAGAAAGATCTTATTAATGTGCTGCCTGTAAAATCAAAAAAGACGAAAGTCTCTGATCGCTTTTTCAATTATCTCGTGCTGCATCATGAAGGAAATATTTATCTCAAACAGCGAAAGGAAAATGACATCTGGAAAGGATTGTTTGATTTTCCATTGATAGAAACTGCTTTACCTGTCAATGAAAAACAATTGATGCGTAGTAAGGAATGGAATGCGTTATTCGAAAATTCGAAATTGGAGATTCGAAATTTTTCTGATGAGATAAAACATGTTCTGAGTCACCAGCGATTGCATGTGCGGTTTGTTGAAATTGAATTGAAGAAGAAATTAAGGCACGAAATGAATTGGCTTTATATAAAGGAGGAAGAGCTGAAGAAATTTGCGGTGCCTGTTGTGGTTGCTAATTACATTGGGTAGAAGGTGTGATTGGTGTCCGCCGCAGCGGAGGTGATTGGAATCTTAATTAGGGAATGACTTTTTTTGCGTGAAGGATTGCAGCGGTTACCCCGCAGTCTCGTCAAAAAAAGAAAATCTAATACAGCATTGGCATTTTATATTGACGAGACGAGGAGTAAAAGCGGAAAGCCTGACCTCGTCAAACAGGGAAAATACATGGGATAACTGCAAGGTTGTTTTGACGAGGGCACGCCCAACAAAGGATTGCAGGCAGATTCAAAAGATTCAGCAGATTAATAACCTATTGTTTGCTGGCTGTTAGCCGTGACGATTTATTTGTTCGTTTTGCCGTGTTCCCTTTTATTATCTTTGTAATGAAACAAACACTCTATACGTTAAATAACCTAACCCATTTTAAAAAATGCCAGGCGTTAATAAAGTAATTCTGATTGGAAATCTGGGGAAAGACCCGGAAGTGCGTTACCTCGAAGGCGGGATTGCTGTCGCGAATTTTCCGATAGCAACAACTGAATCGTTCCGTGATAAGAACGGAAACAAAAATGAGCAGACTGAATGGCACCAGATTGTTTTATGGCGCAGATTGGCGGAAGTAGCAGAAAAGTACCTGCGAAAGGGTCAAATGGTTTACCTGGAAGGAAAGATCCGCAGCCGTACGTGGGATGATAAAGACGGCAACAAACGTTATACAACAGAAATTTTCGGCGACGTTCTTACTATTCTTTCCCGTCGTGAAGATCAGCCGGGTTACCAGCAACGTCCTGCAACACCATACGGACAAAGTCAATCGGGAACAGGAACCGGAACACCTTATACTCCGAATCCGCAGCAGCAGGCTTACCAGCAGCAGCAGCAAAGTGTAAATATTAATGCGGAAGAAAATCCGAATCATCCTGCGATACTTCCGGATTCACCGGATGATCTGCCGTTTTGATTCAAGATTCAAGATTCAAAATTCAAAATTGAATATTCAAGATTGAGAATCCGGGTTCGAAAGAGTCCGGATTTTTTTTATTTCTTCTTCTTCAGCAATTCCCCAAGCGATTCATTGAAGAACATCCATCCTGCCCAATCGTCATAAAGCGAATAATAAGAATATTGCTTGCCGTTTTTTGAAAAGCTCTTTGCATCATCCTTTGAAAGAAAAACAACCAGCTCATTTCCGTTAGCGATGTGATTTACTTTCGCACTATCGTCTGCAATAGAAAAAGGCTGCATTTTAACCGCGATCAAATCGCCGACGTGAATGGTTTTGGAATTGTAAACTTCAACCACTTCAACCAAAACTGGTCCGGCTGCATTTAAATTGACAAGCCCCTCCACCACTCTCACCCGCAGCGTATGCCCCGATTTTTTCTTCATTGATTGCAGCACAGGAATGTTCTGCGCGGTCATAATTGTTCCCGAAAGGAAAAGAAAAAGGAAAAAGATATATCTCATGGGAACAATTTTACGTTATTTATCACAGAGTTGGAAGTTTTTAGTTCGGAGATTAGTTGCGGGTTTCGGGTTTCGGGTTTTTTAGTTTCGGATTTTAGTTTTTAGTTCGGAGTAAAAAAAACGACTGCTGACTCCGCCGCGGCGGATGACCACTGATTACTGATTACTGAGTAGATAACCGATTATCTTTGTAACGCATGCAAAAAATACTTCCCTTTTTCGCTCTTCTCCTCGTTTCCCTCTTTGTTTCGTGTGAAGACGATGACAGCCTTGGCATTCCAAAACCGCGCGGCTATTTCAGGATTGATCTGCCGGAGAAAAAGTATGTGAAGTACGATGCTGATTGTCCGTTCACATTTGAAATTCCGGAGTATTCAACCATGTTTCTCAGTGCTGCGCCCAATGCTCCTGCGTGCTGGCGCGATTTGTATTTCGGGAAATTTCGTGCTACACTTTACATCAGCTACAACGAGATCAATAACGATTCGATCCTTGAGAAATTGATCAATGAAAGCTGGGCATTGACTGAAGCGCATAACCAGGTTGCAAACAGCATGCGTGATACTTCTATTTTGCGCCCGGATGATAAAGTGTTTGGTTCTGTGCAATTGCTTGGAGGAAATGCTGCGACTCAGGTTCAGTTTTATTTAACCGACAGCACAAAACATTTTATTCGTGCCTCGCTTTATTTTTATTCATCGCCCAATAAAGATTCTATTGCGCCGGTGCTGGAATATATCGAGAAAGATATTTTTCATTTGGTGAATACGTTGAAGTGGAAAGAAAGTGCTGCACCAGAAGTAAAGATGATGCGTTTTGGTGCAGGGAATTTGAAAGAGGAAGAAATTGTGCCGATGCCAGGGAAGAAGTAAAATTGATTCGGCTCCGTTGTTTGTCGCCTTCGTTATTTGTCGCCTTCGATACGCTTCGCTACTCAGTC
>JBKJMR010000266.1:0-4330 GCA_046596275.1 Bacteroidia bacterium
GGTTACGGCTGGGGCGCAAGTTCTGCTAACCCGAAAGGCGAAGATCTTTTTGCAAGATTTGAAGTGGCCCATTGCGGATATATGCCCGACACGATCATTCATCACGTGCTTTACAAAGGTGGTTTGGGCTGCTCCCCGCTTGATGATCTCTGGCGTTTGGCTTACAGTGAATATCCGTATGGCAACAGCACTTCCTCCGCGCCTCCTGCAAATCCAACCGGCGTTACCAATCCAACAGGTCCTGGTCCGGGCTGGGCAAAATCTCCGTTCAAACCTTCCGAAGGACAAATTCAAATCCTGCAATCTTACGGCGCGGAAACTTTCATCGATGTAATTTACGGTGATCATTCATTCCATCTTTTACACGATATGCAGGATCCTGCGTGGGTTGCAAGATATTCGGGATCGTAATTAATTTGCAAATTCCAAATGTGTAAATGTCAAATTAATCTTCTGAAAAAAAAATCCTTCTAGTAAGCCCACCCACTGCATTTGCAATTTCCACATTTGCAATTTTCACATTTAAATCAGCACATTATCCCTACATTTACCCCTTCTTTCCGAAGACGTTCTCCGGATAATACCCACGTATGACGCACCTTTCTGATCGCATAAACAGATTAAGTGAATCGCAGACCATCGCGATGGCAAGACGAAGCCGCGAATTGATTGCACAAGGAATTGACATTATCAGCCTGAGCCTCGGTGAGCCGGATTTTAAAACCCCGGACATCATCAAAAAAGCAGCGAAGGAAGCTATTGATAAAGATTTCAGCTACTACACACACGTTTCCGGTTACCAGGAATTACGTGAAGCCGTTGCGAAAAAATTTGAACGTGATAACGGCTTAAAATATACGCCTGAGCAGATCGTAATTTCAACCGGCGCAAAACAATCCATTATCAATGTGGTGTTAAGCGTTATCAATCCGGGTGATGAGGTAATTGTACCCATGCCGTACTGGGTGAGCTACATTGAAATGATCAAGCTTGCTGAAGGCGTTCCGGTGATCATCAAAACTTCTATTGAAAATAATTTCAAAGTTACTGCTGAACAAATTGCAGAAGTGATGACGCCGAAAACGCGCATGCTTATGTTCAGCTCGCCGTGCAATCCGACCGGAACAGTTTATTCGAAAGATGAATTGCATTCCATTGCAGAAGTGATCGCAAAACAACCCGATTGTTATATCATGTCGGATGAAATTTACGAGCATATTAATTTTATCGACGGTCACGAAAGCATTGCACAGTTCGATTTCATTTATGATCGTGTTGCAACAATCAACGGCGTTTCAAAAGGTTTTGCGATGACAGGCTGGCGCGGTGGAATTCTTGCTGCTCCGTTATGGTTGGCAAAAGCGTGCGATAAAATGCAGGGGCAATTTACTTCTGCAACAAGCTCCATCACACAAAAAGCGATGCACACGGCAATGCAGATGGACCCGACCACAACATATGAGTTGCGTGATGCATTTAAACGCAGGCGTGACCTGATGCTTGCGGCGATGAAAGAAATTCCCGGAATGAAATTGAATAAACCGGAAGGCGCATTCTATTTATTTCCGAACGTAAGCGCATTCTTCGGAAAACGTTTCGGTGATATGGTGATCAACAATGCAACGGATCTGAGCTTGTTTTTACTGAATGAAGCGCATGTTGCGATCGTTCCCGGCGCTGCTTTTGGTGATGATAATTACATTCGCATTTCTTATGCTACTGCTGATGAAAAATTGACAGAAGCGGCGAAAAGGATGAAAGAGGCATTGGCGAAGCTGAAGTAAACTCTATTCGCAGAATTATCTCATTAACGGGTTACTTGCAGTTTCTGCCTGTATACTTTATTGCCAGAAATAATTTCCACAAAGTACATTCCCTGTACTTCATTACTGAGATCAACCCGGATCTGCTGTGGAGAGATGTTATTGCTCTCAAAAATTAATTTTCCGATTGAAGAATATAATTTTATATCAATTAATTCCGTGTTATCGTTATTCATCCGGATAGAAAAATTTCCTGATGTCGGATTCGGATAAATTACAAAACCTTCTCCTTTTATTTCAGGTATCGAAAGACCGGCACATTGAGAAACATTTGTGACAATTGCAGTTTGGTTTACCACATTTACCGTACCACTCCACAAATACATACTAAGTGGTATTGCGGTTGCATTATTAGTAGTTACAGGCACCGAAGTATTCGTACTCACAGTCATCGGCAGGTTACGTGAAACAATGCTGGAATTAAATCCATTGTCAAGCTTCAGCACCTGGAAATCCGTTTGGCTTCCTGCAAAAGAGTTAACTGCGGCATTAGAAGTGGTATAAGATTGCAGAACAACATGATCACCTTCCGTTATTATTGAAGGAGCGCTATTGTTTAATCCTGCATTGAAATATTCATAAGCTGTATCACCATAATTTCTAGAAAAAAGCAATGTGCCGGAAGTATCTGTTTCTATTACCGCGTAGGTTGTCCGGGTTATTGGAAAATTCGTATAATATTCCAGGAGAAAAGCTGAAAAAATAATTTTGCTTCCATCAGATGACAAACAAGAAAATGGCCATGCCATAAGTGTGGGGCCTGTGGAAGCATATTTCTTCTGCCACAAAACCGTGTTTGAGGCATTCACTTTTGTTAAAGTCAATGTATTATCCGTTTGGCAACCACCCGCAATCAGGTATTCATTCCCGGGCATGCTGAAGACTGAATACGCCTCTTCGTTCTGGATATTAATGCTCTTAAAAGCCCCCGGTGACAACGAAGGATCAACCTTGAAAAAAGTGCTTTGGTTTAACCCGCCTCCACCGGAACAAAAAATTGTAGAGTCAGTATTAACTGCAAATGCCGTGATGTAGTTATAGGAGGTGTTAGAAAAGATATAATATTTTCCATATAACCAATTCGATGCTGTATCAAGAACAGCCAGGAAGGGTGGCTGATTTGCATTGGTGTTATTGAAATCATTGCCGCTAACAACAACGGAACCAAAATAATTTGCTAATAAATACACATGAAATCCGGATGCAAATCCACTATAACGAATAACATTTCCTGCAGTATCAATTGTCAGCAATCCCGAAGAAGATCCGTCAAATAAAATCATCAATTTAACCGGCGAGATAGAAATGATTTGCATCACATCACCCAAATCAGGATAACTTTTGCTCCAGATTACATTACCCAACGTATCAGTTTTTACAATATAAACCGGGGCATTATAAATCGCGTCCGACCTTCCTGCCAGATAACGATGTTGTCCGTCAAAAAAAATCTTTTGAGACTCTTCATTCCCACAAGTGCCGTAAAAATGATCGTCCTGTCCAAAAACCTGGACAGAAAAAAGCAAAAAGCATAATGGAATAAAAAATTTCATAGGGTTAATTTTAAATTAATTGCAGCTGAATCAAGGCACAACTTAAAGGTAGTGAAAGCAAGGTTTGAATACTAAAACAAAACCCTCAACTATTTCCCCGCACTTGCGCAGGAAATCTTTGAGGGTCCTTTTTCAATTTAGAATGCTTTACTCCGGCAACTTCTCTTTTTTCTTAAACAATCCGGAAAGATTTCCCAGGCCGTCTATGATCTTACGCAGCACATCAAAGTAAAGCGTGATTGCCATTACCAGCGACATTCCCCAGAGCACACAAAGATTTACCCAGAACGTATCGTAATAACGTCCCATGATCTTTTTGCGTGGCGCGAAGAAATGGGAGTTCGCTCGATTCGACTGATATGGCTCGAGGAAAACAGGATCAGCGCGCTGAATGAGCATGCCGTCTTGTTCGATGATCTTGTTGAACTCATTGCTGTTCTTCACAAGGTCAGCGAGGCTTTCATTCAGGTAATCATCTTTCAGCTTATTGAATGCTGCTTTTTTCTCTTCTGCTTTTTTCGGATCCTTATCTTCTGTGCGATCACGAATGGATTTATCTCTTGCGTCATTATTTGCGTTGAACACCTTCATGTAAATCGTGTTTACAAGATTGAGGTAATCACGCATGTAATTTGCTTCAAGGGTTGTGAATTTTTCCGGCTGAATAGTTGTTACTTGTTTATTCAGCTCTTCCAATTGAACCATCAGCGTTTTAGAGATCGCATTGATCTTTTTACGTTTGGTCAATTCTTTAATACGATTCAGATCCGCATTGATCTCTGACTTTATAAGCTGAATATCCTGTGCAAGCTCCGCTTTATTCGTCTGCAGATCTTTTGCATTCGTTTCGCTCTTGTCAATTTTTCCGCGAAGATGCGGGATCCAGTAATTTCTTCTGAAGTCCGACACACTTACCATTTCATCGTAACGGTAAAATTGCTTCTCGTAATCATT
>JBKJMR010000272.1:0-5586 GCA_046596275.1 Bacteroidia bacterium
GGTGGTGGTGGTGGTGGTGGTGGCCCCTGTGCGTTTACGGCAATAGATGCAAAAATTAAAAACAGGACAAGCAGAATTCTATTTTTCATAAGCGTAATTATTCAAGCACAAATCTAATCGGCGTGGTCATTTGCAATCGAACTGGTTTTCCATTCATTAATGCAGGGGAATGTTTAGGAAATGAACTCACAAGACGAATTGCTTCCTTTGTCAGGTCAGGTGCGCCGGGAACACTTTTCACCTCTTTTACATTCGTTATTGAACCATCCTTTTCAACAATGTAGCTGATATAAACTGTTCCCTGTTTTCCCTGTTCTTTGCTAAACGCCGGATACTTCAGATTGTCCTGAATGAACTTTACCTGTGCAGCACCACTACCTGGAAATTGAGGCATCACTTCTGCGTATGTGTAAATCATCTGACTGTTATCTACCATCTCAACTGTTGGCACAATCATTCCAATACCCTCGTCCCCATCCTGATCTTTCGTGCCAATCTCATATAAACCAATATTTGGTGGCGTATGATCATCTGTCCTGTTTTCCTTATAAAATTTCGGGTTATTATAAATTTCACCGGGCATGCTGCTTTCTACAATATCATTATATGATTTTGTTCCGGCTTTTATCGGCTTTCCTTTTTCGTCCCATACTTTTGGCTGTGATGAAACAATAATTCCCTCACATTCCATCTCAATCATTTTCTTCCCGTTCGCATACCATTTTTTATAAACACCCTTTATTCTTCCCGCCGCCCATGGTGTGATCGATTTTATATTTCCATTCGCGTAATACGTGGTCCAGTCTTTATCCTTCCTTTCAAAATGATAGGTGCCGCGAAGCAATAGAATTCCTGCCGAATCCCATTCTGTATATTCTGAAAACTCTTCTGTTACCCGTATTCCCGGATAATATTTATACGTTCTCGAAATTGCACGTCTTCCATTCTTATGGTAATTGTATGCCGAATCAATTATTCCTTTTTTGTACCATGAAATGCGAAACAATTCTCCCCTGCTGTCATATTCTTTTTCTTCACCATTGATCCTTCCTTCTTCATACATCACCTCGCGAATACATTTTCCATAATTGAAATACCTGCACAAACCATCACGTTTGACATTCACATAATTTTCTGAAACACCAAGCTGACTATTCTGATCCCACTTTTTATACGTGCCATCAAGCTGATCATCCTTGTAATAAATTTCTTCCGAAAGTCGCCCATTCATATAACCAAGATGCACACCTTCTCTTTTTCCATTGGAATAATTGTCAATAGAAGAAGGAAGTGTATCTCTTGATTCGCCGGGCTCCGGATATTTCCTCCATGTTCCATCCGGCTTTCCATTTTCATATTTTTCTATCGCACGTCTTTTTCCATTGTTATACCATGTTTCACGGTAAACAGGTTGTCCGTTTTTTTCATAATTCGATTGTTCACGCCGCTGACCATTTTCATACCACCATTGCTGCAAACCATAAAATACATCGCCTTTCAAACTAAGGTTCGCTCCGTCATAATTCAACAGGGAAGACATTTTCCCATCAGTGTACCATGAAGACCAGGAACTGTTTTTCCGGTCATTCAAATAATTCCCTTCCAATGATTTTTTACCATCAGGATAATATTCCGTGTACAATCCCTGCTTTGCATCATCTTTCCACGTAACTGTTTTTGTCAGCACACCAAACTCCGACCAGTATTTCCAAACGCCTTGCTTTTTATAATTCTTCACTTTGCCCGAAGATTCCTTAACGCCACTCGCATATTCGGTCGTCACTTTCCCCCGCTTTTTAGTTTGAGCAGAAAGCGGAAGCATTAAAAAACTAAAAATCATAACCACACTTAGCATTCGGCAAACCGACGCGGCATACTTCTTGTCACACATACTTTGGAAATTCATTTGAAAAGGAAATTGAGTCAATTAACAAACGGAGGTTAACACTTATCAAAAATAAGAACAAATGCGCCGTTCTCCTACCCTACTTTTGTACTATTACGACCACTTATGAAAAAAGTGCTGCTTGCTTTTTTATTTTGTTCAAACGCTGCAATCGCACAAACAATTGCTTACCCGAAGAACTATTTCATTTCACCAATGAATGTTCCGCTCGATCTCTCCGGCAATTTTGGTGAACTGCGTCCCAATCATTTTCACACCGGCATCGATATCACCACGCATGGCGCAGAGGGAATTCCTGTTAAAGCTGCTGCTGATGGTTATGTTTCCCGTGTACGCATCGGTCCGTATGGTTATGGGCGCGTATTGTATGTGACGCATCCGAATGGCTATACAACGGTTTACGGACATCTTTCCAAATTCAATTCTTCATTGACGGCGTATTCAAAAACAAATCAATATGCGGGTCAGAATTTTGAAATTGATTTTACGTTGCAGCCGACGCAGTTTCCTGTAAAACAAGGAGAGATTATCGCGTATTCAGGAAACACAGCAAGTTCAGGCGGACCACATTTGCATTTTGAGATCCGTGATGCAAAAACAGAAGAAGCGTTGAATCCGCTTTTATTCGGATTTCCAGTGAAAGATGCGGTTGCTCCTACTGCCGTTACGCTGGTTGTTATTCCCGCAGATAACAGTGCTACGATCAACGGTGTGAATGCGCTGAAAAAAATTCCACTCAAACAAAGCGGCAGCACATATGTTTTTGCGAATGCAGCAGAAAGCATTACTGTTTTCGGGAAAGTAGGTTTTGCAATTGAAGCGTACGACAAAGAATCAAATCCTACAGGTAAAAACGGTGTGTACGGAATCCGTTTAGCCTGCGATGGACAAACTATTTATTCTCATCATCTCGAGCGAATTCCATTTGACAAATCACGTTTTATTAATTGTTTTATTAACTATGAGGAACATGAAAAACACAATCATTTTTATCAGCAGAGTTATTTACTTCCGAATAATCAGCTTCCTGTTTATGATACGACGGTGAACAATGGTTATTGCTTTTTCCCGACAGAAGCGCTACATCGTTTTACGTATACGCTTTATGATGTTTACGGAAATACGTCAACAGTAAATTTCAAGGTGAAATCGCTTTCGAAATCACCTGTCGATCATTCGAAAGATGTGTATGTGCCGATGTATCGTGTGCTGGCATGGGACACTACGAATTTCATTGAGGAAAATGCATTTTTATTCGAAACGCCCGATGGTGCATTTTACAGGAACGAAATTTTCAATTTTACTGTTGATCCGGCAAAAGAAAAAGCATATTCAGCAAAAATTAATTTCAGTGAATTAATTCCGATTCAGAAAGCATGCACACTTACCGTGTATGCAACTGTGCCGGACAAATTAAAAAACAAAGCATGCCTCGCGTTGGTAAATAAAAGTGGCGGAAGAAGTTATGCAGGCGGAACATGGAATAAAAATGGGGTAACAGCAGAAATAAAAGAATTCGGTTCTTATATCGTGACCGTGGATACTACAGCACCTGTTGTTACGCCATCAAATTTCGATCTAAAAGGCGCGAAACAAACAAGCTTTACTGCATTAAAAAGCATTCAATTTAAAATGAGCGATAATTTTTCCGGCATCGCATCCTACAGCGCATACATAGACGGAAATTGGGTGCTGATGGAATACGAACCCAAGAAAAAATTGCTTTGGTACACATTCGACGAGCATTGCGGAAAAGGCAAACATTCGCTTATGTTAACGGTAACAGATAAGGTTGGGAATGTTACTGTTTATAAGAAAGATTTCAGTAGGTAATTACTGATTACAGGATTACTGATTACCAATTAAAAGGAGCAGATCATTTTCCTTTCTATCAGCACTTCTTCCGGCTGGACATTGCCTAGATCGTGAAGTCAGCTTGCCTGTACTTTACGGTCCGGGCTAGTTAGGGAAATTATCTCGTTGAATTAGACTGTGTATGCGTTTCCTGTATGTTTGGCTAAAGCCAATTAGCTCGCTACTTTATTACTCTGCCATGAATGGCAGGGCAATAAAGTAGCTTGAGCATAATGAGAAAAAACTAATTGTAAGCTTCTAACATGAGAATTGAAAATTCTATTCATTAGCATCACGCAATAAAAAAAACGGAAGGCATTTTAGCTCTCCCGTTTTATATATCGGTAATCCCGTAATTGGTAATCCGGTAATTGGTAATCCCGTAATCTATTTCAAATTCTGCACCCACGCATCCTTGTATTCTCTTCTTGCCACTTTCGCGAGCTTGATAGACTCTTCCAGCGATTCAGGGTGACCGACGGTTACATAAGTGAATCCGTTGACTTTGTTGTAAACGATCTGCACTTTCGGGTATTGTGGTTTCATCGCCACTTTCGCCTGCATACGTTTTGCGTACTCTAGATTTTTGAATGAGCCGATTACGATATAAAAACCAGGATCAATCGGAGTTGAATTATCTTCCATCGTAAAATGCGAGCTCGAATCATTTACTGTACGAATATTGCTTTTCACGTCAATAGTGGTAGTCGCATTCTCACGTGCAATACGCAATGAATCTTCTTTGCTCATTCTTCCGAACTTTTCCGGGTGCTGCATTTTGTAGTCATCAGAATAAAATTCTACGTTGATCTCATTCGTCGTGTACGTTTTGATCTCAGTAGCGTCAAAAGTTTTTGCCATATCTTCCATTCCGCTTACCAGGAAAAACAATTTGTAATTCTGTCCTTCGGGAAGATTGATCGTATATTTTCCATTATCCGAGCTGGTATTATAATCGCCCTGGATATCTTTTTTATCCGTGTAAGTAACAGTTACAGTTGCCGCAACAGGTTTGTCATCGAGCGTAACCATTCCTTTGATCACTACTAAATCAGTTGCAGGAACACCAGGCGATGAAAAATAAAGATCCATCATCCCGTTTCCGCCTGCGCGGTTGGAAGAATAAACTGCGCTGTATCCATCTTTCGCAGGCTGATAAAAAATATCATCTGCCGTACTGTTCACAGGTGCGCCCATGTTCTGCGCAAGCTCCCATGATCTGCCATCAGAAGAAAGTGTGCTGAAGAATACATCGTATCCGCCCATGCTGTTGTGTCCGCGTGAGCTGTAGTATAAAGTGTTTTCGTTGTTACCAAGAAATGGTGCATCATCATCGAATGGCGTATTTACATTTGCACCAAGATTAACAACATTGCCGAATGTAGAATCACCTACAAGTGTAGCCGTGTAAATATCTTTTCCGCCATAACCACCGGGACGATCACTTGAAAAATAAATCGTGCGGCCATCTTTTGTTACAGAAACACTTCCTTCCCACGAATCAGGGCGATTAATATCACCATCCAATTTCACAGGAGAAGTCCAGTCGCGGCCGGCTTTTCTTGACATATAAATATCGCCGCCGTCTGAAGAAGAAGCGCGGAAGATGTAAAGAATTAAACCGTCAGGAGACAATGCTGTTCCTGCATCGTGACGTGCGCTGTTGAGATTGGTGCTAATGCTTTGTGGCGCAAACCAACCTGCACGTGTGAGCTGCGATTGAAAAATATCTTCGTGGAATGTTCCTGCAGAATCTGATTTTCCGAATGTGTAAGATTTTCCGCCTGTACTTTCCGGTCCTTTGTAAGTAAAAATAAGCGTCGAAT
>JBKJMR010000446.1:0-3297 GCA_046596275.1 Bacteroidia bacterium
GTGACCTGTTCCAGCAGGAATAAGGTGACCAACAATAACGTTTTCTTTGAGTCCGTTGAGTGTATCCACTTTTCCATTGACAGCAGCCTCGTTGAGTACTTTTGTTGTTTCCTGGAAGGAAGCAGCAGAAACCCATGAGTTGGTCTGTAAGGAAGCGCGTGTGATACCCTGAAGAATCTGAGATGAAGTAGCAGGAACCGCATCACGGGCTTCTACCTGTTTCTGATCCTTACGTTTCAACATCGAATTTTCATCGCGGAGTTTACGTGCAGAAATAATCTGTCCGGCTTTCATTGTGGTAGAATCACCAGGCTCTATGACAACTTTTTTGCCATAGAGACGATCGTTCTCTTCCATGAAATCCGCTTTGTTTGCAAGTTGTGTCTCGAGGAAAATTGTATCACCCGGATCAACGATATCCACTTTGCGCATCATCTGACGAACGATTACTTCAAAGTGTTTGTCATTGATTTTTACACCCTGCAAACGGTAAACTTCCTGCACCTCGTTAACAAGATATTCCTGTACTGCTGTTGGTCCTTTGATCGCGAGGATATCACCAGGCGAAATAGATCCGTCAGATAATGCTTCTCCTGCGCGGACGAAGTCATTTTCCTGTACGAGAATATGTTTTGATAACGGAACAAGATATGTTTTGCGCTCACCTGTGCGTGACTCAACCATAACTTCACGGTTACCACGTTTGATCTTTCCGAAAGTAACAACACCGTCAATTTCAGAAACAACTGCAGGATTCGAAGGATTACGTGCTTCGAACAATTCAGTTACACGCGGAAGACCTCCTGTGATATCACCTTGTTTTCCAAGAGCACGCGGAATCTTAACCAGGATCTGACCCGGCTCGATCTTCGCACCATTGTCAACAACGATATGCGCCGCGACAGGAAGGTTATAGTTTTTCAGGATATCGCTTCCACCCATGATGCGGATAGAAGGATTCTTCGTTTTATCTTTTGTTTCGATAATTACTTTCTCAGCAAATCCGGTTTGCTCATCGGACTCTTCACGGAACGTAACACCTTCTTCGATATGTTCGAATTCAAGCTTACCACCGAATTCAGACACGATAACCGCATTGTAAGGATCCCAATCGCAGATCACTTCGTTCTTCTTCACGTTCTGTCCGTTTTTCACATAAAGCTGTGAACCGTAAGGAACGTTACCTGTAGTAAGAACGATCTTTGTATTGGTATCGATGATACGCATCTCAGCAGAACGGCCGATAACAACATCAACCATATTTCCTTCTGCGTTCTTACGTTTTACAGTACGAAGCTCTTCGATCTCGATGATACCATCATACTTCGCTTCGAGTTTAGAAGCAGCAGCGATACTCGACGCAGTTCCTCCAACGTGGAAGGTACGAAGTGTAAGCTGTGTACCCGGCTCACCGATTGATTGCGCTGCGATAACACCAACAGCTTCACCTTGCTGAACCATGCGGCCCGATGCAAGATTACGTCCGTAGCATTTTCCGCATACACCTTGTTTCGACTCGCAGGTAAGTACCGAACGGATCTCAACAGATTCGATTGCTGTATTGTCGATCAGCATTGCGTAACCTTCAGTGATCTCAGAACCTGATTCGATAATAAGATCGCCTGTTTGTGGATCGTATACATCGTGAACCGCTGTGCGACCGAGAATACGATCGTGCAATGATTCAACAACCTCTTCATTTTTCTTCAACGGAACTGCAATGAGTCCGCGAAGTGTTCCGCAATCCTCTTCAGTGATTACAACATCCTGTGCAACGTCAACGAGACGACGTGTGAGGTAACCCGCATCCGCTGTTTTAAGAGCAGTATCGGCAAGACCTTTACGCGCACCGTGAGTGGAGATGAAGTACTCAAGAATTGACAGACCTTCTTTGAAGTTGGAGATAACGGGATTCTCGATGATCTCCCCGCCTGATGAACCTGCTTTCGAAGGTTTCGCCATCAGTCCACGCATTCCGCCGAGCTGTTTGATCTGCTCTTTGGATCCACGCGCACCGGAATCAAGCATCATATACACCGGGTTGAAGCCCTGGCGATCTGATGACAATTGGTCAAGTACACGTTTTGTGATTTTGTTATTTGTATGTGTCCAGATGTCAATGATCTGGTTGTAACGTTCGTTGTTGGTAATGAAACCAAGGTTGTAATTTGATCTTACTTCCTCAACTTGTTCGTTAGCAGCTTTGATCATTTTCGGCTTTTCTTCCGGAACGATGATGTCACCAAGGTTGAACGAAAGTCCGCCTTTGAACGCCATACGGAAACCAAGTTCTTTGATATCATCGAGGAACTTAGCTGTTTTAGCCATACCTGTTTCTTTCACGATCGCGCCGATAATATCACGCAGCGATTTTTTCGTGAGAAGCTCATTGATATAACCTGCTTCGAAAGGAACAACTTGGTTGAAGATAATACGACCCATTGTTGTTTCAATCACTTTAGGCAAAAGATTGTCGCCTTCTTTGTGATTCTGAATTTTCACGTGTACCCAAGCATGGAGCTGAACGCGACCTTCGTTGTAAGCGATAATTGCTTCTTCTGCGCTGTAGAATTTCAAACCTTCACCTTTTACAGTTACAGTTTCATCTGTGCGCATTCCTTTGGTCATGTAATACAGACCAAGCACCATGTCTTGTGATGGAACCGCAATCGGCGCACCATTCGCAGGGTTAAGAATGTTATGAGAAGCAAGCATCAGAATCTGAGAATCAAGAATCGCAGCATTTCCAAGCGGAACGTGCCCAGCCATTTGGTCA
This sequence comes from Bacteroidia bacterium, assembly GCA_046596275.1. Taxonomy (GTDB): domain Bacteria; phylum Bacteroidota; class Bacteroidia; order Palsa-965; family Palsa-965. The sequence goes on from JBKJMR010000446.1 coordinate 2,777, forward strand.
CCATCGAAATCGGCGTTGAACGCTGTACAAACGAGTGGGTGAAGCTGGATCGCTTTTCCTTCGATCAGTTTTGGCTGGAAAGCCTGAATACCTAACCTGTGAAGTGTTGGAGCACGATTCAGAAGTACCGGGTGTCCGCGAAGTACATTCTCGAGGATATCCCAAACAACTGCATCTTTTCTGTCAACGATCTTCTTCGCTGACTTAACTGTTTTCACAATTCCACGCTCGATGAGCTTGCGAATGATAAACGGTTTGAAAAGCTCGGCTGCCATATCTTTTGGCAAACCACACTCATGTAATTTTAATTCCGGTCCAACGACGATAACCGAACGCGCAGAATAATCGACACGTTTTCCGAGCAAATTCTGACGGAAACGGCCTTGTTTTCCTTTGAGGGAATCAGACAGCGATTTGAGGGCGCGGTTTGATTCTGTTTTTACAGCGTTTGATTTACGTGAGTTATCGAATAATGAATCGACAGCTTCCTGCAACATACGTTTCTCGTTACGGAGAATTAC
>JBKJMR010000500.1:0-7601 GCA_046596275.1 Bacteroidia bacterium
GCCGTCGATCATCTCGATTTCAAACACGATGTACATGCGCTTGCGGCTTTGATCGCTTATGAAAAAACGCCTTTACCGCTTGCAATCGGCTTATTCGGCAACTGGGGTTCCGGCAAAAGTTCGTTCATGAAACAATTGCAGAACCGTGTTCAGACACTCAGCACGGAGCAATATGAAAATGCCGAAGTCGTAAAATCATCGAATGGCGAAATGCCGTATTGCAGCAAGATTGCCCACATCACTTTTAACGCCTGGCATTTTTCGGATGCGAATTTATGGGCAAGTATGATGGTGCATGTATTTGATGAGCTGTTGAAAAATATCGGCACCACAAAGGATCGGGAAGTGTTGCGTACGGAATTGCTGAATAATCTTTCTACCGCACGTGAAGCGTTAAAGGAAGCCCAAAATCAATTGCACGAAAGCACACGACAGAAAAATGAAGCACAGCAAGCGCTCGCTAAAATTGAGATTACAAAACAAAATATTGATGCAGAGCTTAAATCTGTAAAACTTTCACTCGGCGATTTGGTCAGCGTGGTAATGAAAGATGATCAATTCAAATCTGCCGTTAAGCATACTGCAAAAGAAATCGGATACGATAAGCTTGTGCAAACCAAAGAGCAGCTGGAAGAATTTAAAACAGAATTCAGCTCGCGCGGACAGCGCTGGAAACGTGCAATCGGAAACTTGTTCAGGGGAAATATTCAATTCAGCTTCTTTTGTTTGTTGTTGATTGCATCACCGCTGATAGTCGGTGTTTTATATAAACTAAATCTCGTGCAGCTGAATGCGAACCTTGCGTCGATTGGCGTTTCTGTTGTGACTTTTTTCGGATGGATTCTCGCGCAACTGAAAAAGTTCGACAACTCACTGGAGAAAATTGAATCGTTGCAAACCCTCGCTGTAAGTAAAAAAGAAGCTGAGCTTGAAGCGCTAGAAGCTGCATTACAGGAAAAGCTCAAAGTGTATGAAGCATCTGTAGCCGAAAATAAAAAGCAATTGGATATTGCCATAAAAAATGAAGCTGATGCGCAGCTTGCACTGGATTCGCTTGACATCAACCGTCAATTAACCAGCTTTATCCAGCAACGGCAAAGCGGGAATAATTACCAGCAGCATCTTGGTATTATTTCACTTATACGCAAAGATTTTGAAGCGCTCAGCGATTATTTAAAGATCGGCCGCAAGGAAAAGAAAAACAAAGACCGCATCATCGATCGCATCGTTCTCTACATCGACGATCTGGACCGCTGCAAAACAGAGCGCGTGGTTGCCGTGCTGGAAGCCGTTCATCTTTTGCTGGCACTTGATCTATTTGTTGTCGTTGTCGGCGTCGATCCGCGCTGGGTTTCCAAAGCGTTGAAGGAACAATACAAAGAGCAGCTTCATCTCGATGCGACGGAAGACAGCGACACTTCCCGCCTGCCCGGACAACGCGCAACACCATTCGATTACCTCGAAAAAATTTTCCAGGTTCCGTTTGTTTTGCGTTCCATGGATAATAACGGTGCAAAAAAATTGCTGGATAATTTGTTCAAAGGACAGGTGAAAAATAAAGAGAAAATAAGCGAACCTGAACCTTTCACCGGAAAATTAAACGATCCGTTAAATACAGGAAATCAGCTAATGAAAGATCCGTTTGATGAAAGCAATCTCAGCAAAGAACAAATGGAAAAGGTGAAAAAGACAGCGATGGAAATGGAAGAAACGGAGAAGAAAAATCAGCAGAAAAGAGAGGAAGAGAAGAAAGAATTCATCGAGCAGGTAGAAAATCTAAGCATTTCAGAAGAGGAATTAACCTTCATGAAAAGCATCGCACCAATTATCGGCGCAACACCGCGAACTGTAAAACGTTATGGAAATTTATATCGGTTGATCCGCGTGCACAGTGATATTCCGAATTATTCAACTGAAAATCTTCCGGTGTATCAATCCGTCATGTTGCTGCTTTCCATTTCCGTAAGCAACGGATCAATCGCGCGACCTTTCTTCAACGCATTAAAAGAATCGAAACAAAAAGGTTTCTATGAAGTGAATGTAGAGCTGATCGAAAATCTTAAAAAAGAATCCGAAGCCAAAAAGAAAGAAGAGCAAGACGAAGAATCAAAAGAAAAGCTGGAAGCCTTAGAGGAGCAATTGCAAGCGCTGAATCTATTAGAAAAAACGCTTGTAAAAATGCCTGACGAAGTAAAGAATTTCAGCGTAGCTACTTTAAAAAAATACTCGCCTGTTGTTTCAAGATTTTCTTTCCGGACATTGAATTGTGTGGAAGAGGAAATGATTCAGAAATAATTCGATAATTTGAAATTCGGGTATTCGATATTTCGGTAAAAGAGTGAGTTTAGAACTGTTACCTCCATTATATCTCCACAAGTCCAGTAAGGACGACACTTTTGTCAAAAAAACCATACAATAAAAGTAATCAAGCCCTGTAGGGGCGACATTTTTTCTACGCGCCCCTCCTACACAGTCTATACGCGTGGAAAAAAATGTCGCCCCTACAGGGCTTTAGGTCATGGTATAGCTTGTTTTTTTACAAAAGTGTCGTCTCTACAGGACTAAAAAAACAATAGACCTGAATAGTAATGACAGTATCCATTACATCGTCGGCTTAACGCGGGGAGGAATATCTTGAATTTTGAATCTTGAATCTTGAATCTTTTCAGGATTGTTGCTCCTTAATCAATTCACGAATATCAGTAATGATCTTATTCGCTAAATTATTCGCAGTCGACTCCGATTCGCTTTCCGAATAAATACGAATGATCGGCTCTGTATTTGAACGGCGAAGGTGAACCCATTCTTTATCGAAATCAATCTTCACTCCGTCAACGGTATTGACAGGCTGCTTTTTATATTTCGACTGAATGCCGCTGAGAATATTATCAACGTTCACTTCAGGAGTGAGTTCGATCTTGTTTTTCGAAATATGATAATCGGGATACGACGAGCGTAACATGGAACAGCTCTTTCCGAATTTTGCAAGATGCGTTAAGAACAATGCAATTCCCGCAAGCGCATCGCGACCATAATGCAGTTCCGGATAAATAACTCCTCCATTTCCTTCCCCACCTATAACAGCATTATTCGCTTTCATCATCTCCACCACATTCACCTCACCTACCGCAGATGCAAAATATTTACCGCCCGATTTTTCTGTCACATCACGCAATGCACGTGTGGAAGATAAATTGGAAACCGTATTTCCTTTTTTATTCCCCGGCAAATTTTTCAACACATAATCCGCAACAGCGACAAGCGTATATTCTTCGCCAAACATTTCACCATCTTCACAAACAATCGCCAAACGATCCACATCCGGATCAACGACAATTCCTAAATGAGATTTTGATTTGGTAACCACTTTCGCAATATCACGAAGATTTTCAGGAAGCGGCTCCGGGTTATGCGGAAATTCACCTGTCGGATCGCAATACAATTCTGTAATATTCTCAACGCCAAGCGCACGTAGTAACATCGGCACAGCAATTCCGCCTGTAGAATTTACAGCGTCAACCGCAATACGGAAATTAGCAGCTTTGATCACATTTACATCCACCAAAGGAAGCGCAAGGATCTTATCGATGTGATACTGAATGTAGGTGTCATTGAACGAAACAGTTCCAAGCACACCGACTTCAGCAAATGTATATTCTTCTTTATCTGCAATCGCCAGCACTTCTTCACCGTCAGCGCCGGAGATAAATTCGCCTTTTTCATTCAGCAATTTCAGCGCATTCCATTGTTTCGGGTTATGGCTCGCAGTAAGAATAATTCCGCCTGAAGCTTTTTCCGCCGGCACAGCCATTTCTACAGTCGGCGTTGTTGACAATCCAACATCCGTAACATCGATTCCGAGCCCGATTAAAGTGCCCGTAACGAGGCGATTAACCATGTCGCCGGAAATACGCGCATCGCGACCGACAACAATCCTGATCTTTTTCGCTGATTTGCCGGACGCACTCTCGCCCACGCGCTTTTTCACCCACGTGCCATAAGCAGCAGTGAATTTGACGATATCGACAGGACTAAGTCCATCACCGGGTTTACCACCGATAGTTCCTCTGATTCCTGAAATAGATTTTATTAGTGCCAAGGTCGTATATATTTTTTTCGGGGGAGTGCAAAGATACGGCGGAGAAAAAAAATATCCCATTTAAATCGCGAAACATACTAACAACCTTAAACCCGCTTTTAGTGAAAAACTTTAGTCACTTTAACATGGTTTGGACAACAATCGTGTTCTAATAACGTATCTTTGTTAAGTATAATTCAATATCCGTTCTATGGACAAAGAGCCAAATTCCAACGATGGGTTGGTCGAGCGGTTTGAAGCAATGTTACGGGGCCAGGCATCTTCTTTTTTTGATGAAGATGAATTGGAAGAGTTAGCCGAACATTACATGGATACGCTCCAGAACCGCAAGGCGCTGGCTGCTATAGCCCTCGCACGCAACCAACACCCCTTTTCTCCGTTATTTATCGTGCTCAAAGCGCAGGTTCATGTCCAGCTTGGCGAAAACCAGGTTGCACTTGAAATTCTCGAGGAAGCAGAACGAATGGAGCCGTTTTTCGGTGAAATTCATATGACCCGTGGCAGCATTTATGGACAGATGGGATTGCACGAAAAAGCAATGCTCAGCTATAAACGCGCCGGCGAATATGATGTTCCGGAAGAAGAAGTGAAATTTTGCTGCGCATTCGAATTCAGCAATATGGGCCGTTATAAAGAAGCGATTCCATTATTACGCCGTGTCCTCGCCATCAATCCTGATTACGAGACCGCGCAGAATGAATTAGCGTATTGTTATGAAATGGTGGATGATAAGGAAGAAAGTATTCACTATTTCAATAAATTCACTGATGTTCGCCCTTATAATCCACAAACGTGGTTTAACCTGGGCGTTGCTTACAGCAGGAGCGGCTTATACGAGAAAGCGCTCGAAGCTTACGAATATGCGCTTGTTATCAAAGAAGATTTTCCTTCAGCACTTTTCAATAAAGCCAATGCATTAGCTGCAACCGGTTTGGTGGATGAGGCGATTGTTACGTATAAAGAAACATTTAAATACGAAGAGCCGCGTGCCGACACGTATTATTATTTAGGTGAATGTTACGAGCGTAAAAATGATTTGGACCAGGCGCTTGCGTATTACAATCGCGCAACCAAAACAGATCCTGAATTGGCCGATGCATGGCTTGGAAGCGGAATAATTCTCGAACAGCAAAATCGTTTGCAGGAAGGAATTCATTACGTGAAAAAAGCCCTGGAAATTGTTCACGACAATGCCGAATACTGGTACATCTATGGCGATCTGCAACTGAAAATGGGTTTCCAGGAAGAAGCAGAAATGGCCTATAAAAAAGTCGTTGAGCTTGAGCCCGAAAATCCGAATATCTGGCTGGATTATTCAGGCGTTCAATTTGAAATGGAGCATTGTAACATGGCTTTGGAAACGTTGCAGGAAGGAATCAAATACCATCCGCAAAATGCCGAGCTCAATTACAGGATGTCGGCGTACTTGTTGAGTCTTGGAAAAAAACAAGATGCACTTTCTTATTTGCATCGCGCGCTTGAGCTGGATTTCGATAAGCACAGCACCATTTTCGAATTTCGCCCGGCGCTGAAAAGTAATACCGGGCTGAATGACATTATTGAATCTTACCGGAAGCTGGATTAAAATGGGTGCGAAAAACGAAACGAGGGCGAAAAATGCGAAAAGCGAAATCAGCCGAAATTAAATAATATAAGAAAGTTAAGGGTACGGATTTCGTATCCTTTTGCTTTTTAAAATGGATACGAACATGAAACCAAGGCAAATACCAAGCGAAGCAACAAGCATTGAGAAGAAAGAAGCATTGATTAGTAGTGGCAAAGTGTGTTTTGAGTCCTGTAAGGACGGCATTTTTGTAAAAAACTAATATCACACGAAGTAAAAGCCCTGTAGGAGCGGCATTTTCTCTACGCGCAATGCCTTCAAAGTAGGATGATCATTACTTATGTAAGGCGCGTAGAAAAAATGTAGCCCCAACAGGGCTTTATGGATTTACAGCATGAGTTTTTTTACAAAAATGCCGTCCTTACAGGACTACCCAGGGTGAAATAGGTTTGTCAAATGGCGATAACAGGTTAGACCAATAGATACTTGATCAGGTAGAATGAAGTTTTCTTTCAAAAAGAACGCCCATACAGGACTTTCCAGAGTGAAATAGGTTTTGTCAAATGGCGATAGTTAGTCCAATAGAGACTTGATCTGGTAGTATGAGTTTCCTTTCAAAAAGCATTCCCTATATGGCTAATATGTAAAGTAAACACAGCCACCACTTAGGAATTTCGTACCACTTTCGCCTTTCGCACTTTTTCGTATTTTATTTCGTTTTTCGTACCCCGCTCACGTGCCCTTTTTTTACATAGTTTTGTCCTGTTTTTAAGCTACTTAATTGCATGAATGTAAATCTACCACACCTTCCTGAACGTCCCGATAAACCTCGTAAAACAGGTCTGACCATGGTCATGGACAAAGGGTTAGGAATCAAGCAGGCTGAGCAATTTATTGAAGCATCCGGCGATCTTGTTGACATTGTAAAGCTCGGTTTCGGAACTTCGGTTGTTTCCAAAAATACAGAAGCGAAGATCAAACTTTATAAAGAAGCCGGCTTCCGCGTTTATCTCGGCGGAACATTATTCGAAGCATTTGTAATCCGTGATATGCTGGATGACTACATGCGTTTCGTTGATAAATTAAAGATCGACCACGTAGAAGTTTCTGATGGTTCTATCGATATGGACCACGATGTAAAATGTGAATACATCAACAAGCTTTCAAAAAAATACACCGTACTTTCTGAAGTCGGATCGAAAGAAGAAGGAATAATTATTCACCCGAGCAAATGGACTTCCATGATGTTGAAAGAGCTGGAAGCCGGTTCATGGAAAGTAATTGCTGAAGCACGTGAAAGTGGGAATGTCGGAATTTATCACCGCAACGGACAGGCACATTCAATGCTGATCAATAAAATTATTGCTAAAGTAAAGCCTGATAATATTCTCTGGGAGGCGCCGCAAAAAGCGCAGCAGGTTTATTTCATCAAGCTGTTCGGTGCAAATGTAAATCTTGGAAATATCAGCTTCGATGATGTTATTCCGTTAGAGACACTGCGACTCGGATTACGCGGCGATACATTTTTCACTTTCCTTCCGAAAAAATTACAAAAAACAACTTAGTCCCAGCAAATAATTATTCTGATGAAAGAAGTTACGGTTCAGGAATTAAAAAGCATGCGCGATAACAAAGAATCATTTCAGCTGATCGATGTACGCGAACCACACGAAGCGGAAATTGCATCACTCGAAGGTGCGGAGCTGATCCCGATGGGAAACATCCTGAACGAATCAGATCGTATTTCAAAAGATAAGCCTGTAATTATTCATTGCCGTAGCGGCGCACGTTCCGCATCCGTTATTCTTGCATTAGAAAAACAGCACGGCTTCACCAACCTTTTCAATCTCAAAGGCGGAATTTTAGCCTGGGCAAAAGAGATCGATCCGACCATGCCAACCTATTAATTCAGACTTCGATACATTCCGTCTGAATGAA
>JBKJMR010000582.1:0-4973 GCA_046596275.1 Bacteroidia bacterium
GCACGTTTTCGCAGATCAATGGAATTCCGCGCGGGAGAATTGCTGCACTCAGCGCAACAACCGGCGCATTGTTCAATGTATTTACAACCGGAACCGGAAGTGCAACGGATACAGTTATGTCGCTGCAGATTTTCGGATCGAAAATTTATGTGGGCGGAAGATTTACTTCTATTGCATCTGCATCAAGAACAAATATCGCGCGTCTTACATTTGGTGGAGTTGCTGAAGCATGGTCGCCTTCTGTTTCTGGTCCGGTGAAAAAATTCGGTGTCTTCCCGAATACTATTGCTGCGCTCACGCAAAATTATTTGCTCGAATGCTCTGGTATTTTTTCTATCCCGGTTTCTACGGGCATCGCAACTTTACGCGCACGATCAGATCAGTATTCTTACATTTCTGATTTTGCAATGCGTGGCTCCATCGCATTTATGGGTGGAAGCTTTTTCGGAATAAATGCTGTGCCTTATGAATATACTGCTGCCTGCAACCTCAGCACCGGCGCCCTTACGGCATGGAATCCTGTCATTCCTGTTTTTGCCTGGGATCCGCGCACGCGAATAAATGTGGAGTATTATCGCGACAGTTTGTTTCTCGGTGTGTTTGATGCATCCGCGCAATTGCCTGCGCATCATCGCTTGTATGTGAGCCATTATAACAGCGCGAATAATCTCCGGTTGATAAAAATTTATGCATCGAATCTTACCGGGCTGAATGGTTATTACAATGATAATTTGCTCGTCGGTAATGCACGCTTGATGGAAGTAGAACGTTTTGGTCAGCATACTTCTTTTCCTGATGGCGCAGTTTATTGTCGCTTCTTTTCGTATTGTCTTCCACCGCCTGCTATGCCCGGACCATTTTCTGTTGCGCCCACTCCGGTTTGTCCCGGTGATTCCAATTTTATTTACACAGTTACTCCGCTTGGTTATTTCAGCTCGTATGTTTGGAGTGATAATAATTTGAACGTGACCGAAACAGGAACAACGAATTCTGCTTCTGTTGATTTCAATGAAAATTTTATCGGTTCGGTGCAGTTGCGTGCTGTTGGTATCACTTCCTGCGGCATCAGCTCTTCTTCATTTCGCGGAATAGTTGTTTTCCGGAAGCCGCCACCGGTTTCAAATGCAGGTGCTGATGATACGTTGAATTGCATTTCATCATCGGTCATGCTGCACGGTTCATCTACTACTGCCGGCGCAACATTTACATGGAATGGTCCTTCGGGAACTATGCTTTCTGATTCTGTACTTGCAAATGTTCCCGGAACGTATGAGCTTATTGTACATGGACCAAATGCTTGCTGGAAAAGAGATACAGCTATTGTATTGATCGATACAATTCGTCCTCTGATTTTACCTTTCGGAAATGTTCCTGCGTTGACTTGCAGCGACACACTTGTTCTGCTTGATGCAGCTTCTATTTATCCTGCTGATTCGTTGTTCTGGTCGGGACCAGGATTGTTTTCAAATTCGAATCCTGCAAGCGTAAATCAATCTGCCAATTTTTTACTTGCAATTGTCAACCGGAATAATGGTTGCGCAAACACCGACACGATTTTTGTTTCGCAGAATTATGCACCACCTGCCGCATCAATCAGTTCTTCCGATACATTGCTGACATGCGCCTTGCAGAATATTCTGCTCAATGGAAATTCACCTTCGCAAGATGTGATTTACCAATGGGCAGATACAAGCGGCACTTTTTTTGCTGATCCCCTTTCCGTTTCAATTCCGGGTGTGTATCAATTGTACGCTACAGATACAATAAACGGATGTGTCAATTCGGCCAATATTATTTTTATTTCTTCATGGACAACTCCGCCGGGAATAAATGCTTTGACCGATACATTGAATTTGAATTGTTCCTATTCTTCTGTTCAGTTAAATGCAAGTTCACTCACAAGTGGTGCAACGCTGAGCTGGTCAGGACCGAATTCGTATGCTGCAACGAATCCCGGAACAGGAACACAAACCGGTTATTATATAGTTGAGGCAATGCATCCGCAGAATGCTTGTGTTTCTTATGATTCTGTTTTTATTGATTCCCAGAATATACTTGCGTTAACTTCCGTTAATGATACTTCAATTTGTTTTGGCTCGGGTGCAATTCTTCAAACGTTTCCCATTGGTGGAACTTCGCCTTTTGTATTTGTTTGGAATAATAATGGCGGCAATACATCTTTAGAAACTGTTTATCCGAATGACACGCTTGAATACATTGTAAGCGTGACGGATGGCGCAGGTTGTTACGGATCGGATACAGTGCGAATAAATGTTCCTGATGCAATTACTGATTCCACTTTATCTTTTCAACCTTGCGATCCGCTGCAGCCAACAGGACAAATTCAATTGTATGCAAGCGGTGGTGTTCCTCCTTATCAATATTCTTCGGACAATGGATTAAGCTGGAATACAACAGGTGTTTTTTCCAATCTTACTTACGGAACTTATTATTTTCTCATCAGCGATTTTTTAGGTTGCACAAAAAACGACACAGCTATAATTGACACGAACAGCTTGAGTCCAACGCCTGATTTTTTAGTTTCGACCGGTCCGTTGCAAGGTGATACAATCGTTGTAGTTGACATCAGCAATCCGCGTCCTGATAGTGTAACCTGGGATTTTCCTGTTTCTGCAATTGTGATTGACAGCAATATGTTTGCGCCTGTATTTATCAATTCGGATACAGGAGCTTTTAATTTAACGATGCATGCGTTTTATGGAAGCTGTGAAGTTGTTTATGTACGCTCGCTGCATGTTCAACCATTCGATAGTTTGTTTGCAAATCAATGGAACAACAATGGTATTGACTCGATTGTTTTATATCCGAATCCGAACAATGGAATATTTAATCTCGAAGTAACGCTTCATGCAAAACAGAATTTTGTCGTTTTGATTTACGACGCAAGCGGAATAGAGCGAGGCCGGCAAGAAGTTTTTGACGCAGATACCTGGAGCGGCCAAATAAATATTGCCAATCCAATTCCGGGAAATTTTGTCCTGAGAGTAATCGCCGAATACGATTCTGAACAAAAAATATTCGTGGTTACACAATGAGAAGCAACCACCGAATTTTTTTACCGTGCCCCTGTGTGTCTGTGGTAAATCTTTCTTTTTGTCGCCTTCGATACATTTCGCTTGTTAGAAATCGCAGGTCCGCATTTACATTCCTTAAGCGAAACACTCAGTCTGACAAAAGAGAGATTTATGCTGTTGGGCCTCGGTGCTTTTCTCCATGTCTTATTGCAATAGTAATATTTCTTTTTTTCCAGACGATGATGATTTCCCAAAATTTAGAAAAGGTCGGCAAGAAAGATATGGTCACCGTAAGCGGCGGAATGAATTTCAATAATGTATTTTACAATGCACAAGGTTTCGACGCGCGACGAGATCCGTACACTTGGTATTTCAACGGAAATTTAAACATCACCATTCTTGATGTGAGTCTTCCATTCACATACAGCTATTCCAATTTGCATGGAACGTATACACAACCCTTCAATATGCAAAGCTGCAGTCCGAAATACAAATGGATTCAGGCGCACATTGGTACAACTGCCATGAATTTTTCTTCTTACACACTTGCCGGACATATTTTCACAGGAGCCGGAATTGAATTAACTCCGAAAGGATTTTATTTCGGCGCGATGTACGGAAGATTTAAAAAAGCAATTCAATACGATAGTGAAAGTGAATCGTATGAGAATATGTCTTACAAACGAATGGGTTTTGCAGGAAAAATCGGGTTTGACAAAGATGGAAATTCAGTTGGTATAACTTATTTCACTGCGAAGGATGAGGCCGCTACATTATTATTTGTTCCACCGTCTGCACAACTTTCTCCTGCGCAGAATACAGCGGTCAGCATTTCGGGTAAGGCCAAATTTCTTAAATATTTTTCCGTTGAAGGTGAATATGCAATTTCCGGCTTGACAAGAAATATATTTTCCCCGGTGGAAAGCACAGATTTTAATGGCTTCGAAAAATTATTGTTGCCGACAAAATCAACGACACAATTTTTTTCTGCATTAAAGGCATCGATCACGTTCGGACTAAAGAAATTTTCTCTCAGCGTAAAGCATGAAAAAGTTGATCCGGATTATCAAACGTTTGGTGCGTATTATTTTAACAATGATCTTTCCAACTGGACCATTGCACCTTCGTTTCGATTATTCAAGGATAAACTTTCATTGAGCTTTAATACAGGCTGGCAACATAATAATTTGGATGGAACAAAATTAAATACCGCGCATCGTTGGGTTGGAGCTGTGAATGTAAATTACAGTCCGTCGGTCGCATGGAATTTTACTGCAGTTTATTCCAACTTCACCTCCTTTACAAATCGCCGTTTGCAGACAGATCCGTTTTGGGTTCCTTCGCCTGCAGATACGCTCAGCTTTTACCAGGTGGCGCAACAAGCGAATGCAAGCATTGTTCATTCATTCGGTAAAAATGCGGTGAAACAAAACATTGCTGTTGTTGCCACTTACCAGCTTACAGGCATGCAGCAAAATTTATTGATCAACGCAAATACAACTGTGCTGAATGGCAACTTTTCTTATTCGGTGCAGCTGACTAAAGCCAAACTTTCGATTTCCATGCTGGCGAATTATAATCGTGTAGCTTCAGGATTATTGCTGACAGAATTATTCGGACCCGGATTGCAATGCAGCAAAACGTTTGTAAAAGGTGTAAGGATTTCCGCAGGCTCAACCTATAATCGTTCATACACAAATGCTGCGCTTACAGGAAATATTCTAAGTCACCGTGCGCAACTTTCTTATTCGCCGAAAGTAAAAAAGAAAATTTATGGAAAACCATCTGTAAGTGTAAATGCAATTTATGTAAATCGACTTCCATTAATTGCAACACAAACAAAGACCGGCGAACTGACTGTGATGGCGAATCTTGGAATTAATTTCTAAAAACAAAAGACATTTCTCAAGTCTCAAGAATTAAAAAAAGCCGCTCTCA
>JBKJMR010000584.1:0-3622 GCA_046596275.1 Bacteroidia bacterium
GTTCTTTTGTTTTTTTGCGTGAAGGATTGCAGCAAGCTACCGTGTAGCGCGAAAAGCCTGACCTGACGCAGGAAGGACACGCCATACTACAAAATAATTTCTCGCAGAGTTCACAGAGCCCGCAGAAAGAGCGCAGATTACTTTTCACTTTTTTCACCTGTCACCTGTCACCTGTCACCTGTCACCTGTCACCTGCCACCCGTCCCTTTTTCCGCCACCAATCACCTTTTTGTGTGCTTCCACCTTTTGTGCGACCAAAGCCAGAATTCGGGTTTTGCAATAATATCATTCTCCAGTAGCCTTGTTACTTTTTCTGTAATTTCTCCATAAGCAGTTTCGGTTGGATTTGAAACTACATCTACGAATTCCAATTGGTAATAACCTCTTTTGATTTTATTTAATCGTGCATAAACAACAGGCTGATTAAAATCTTTCGCATATTTTTCTGTTCCGAATAATACGGGCGTATCCTGGTTGAGAAAGTTCATCCAGTATGATTTATCAGGATTTGGCGGGGACTGATCGATGGCAAAAACAGTTGCATAAAGTTCGCCCGGAGGTTCGGTGAAAAACGCTTTTACTTTTTGCGCAGGTATCATCAGCGTACCGTGTTCACTTCTCGCATCACGCAGCTTTTTATCGAAAAATGTATTGCGTAAAGGCTGGTAAATAATGACTGCGCGATGTTTTATGAAGGTATTAAAACCGGTGAGCATTAATTCCCAGCTGTTGTAATGGCCTACAGCGATGATGACATTTTTTCCTTGTGCATAATACTTATCCAGCATTTCCGGATTTGCGCAGGTAATGTGTTTTGCAAGATCTGATTTGGAGATGGTAAATATTTTCAAACTCTCCACAAATACATCACCGAGATGTTTGAAGAATTTTTTAGCAATTGTTTTTTGTTCCGCTTCAGTTTTTTCGGGAAATGACCTTCGGATATTCAGGCGAACAACATCTTTTCGATAACCCACCAAATGATAAAGCACGAAGTAGACGAAGGAAGAAATAGCATGCAATACCGCATACGGAAGAACGGATAATGGCAACATGATAAGGTAGTAGAGCAGGGCGCTTCCGATTCGCATGGTGGTAAATTTAGGTATTTCAGAGGTTGGTGGTTGGTGGCGGGGGAAAAAGGGTTGGTGGTCAAAAAAAAGGTTGGTGGTTGGTGGTTTTTTGCTTTCCTCTTCCCTTGCTCATTGAACATTGTTAGTTTGCCCAATGAGAAATCCCTTCTCAAGCAAAAAATGTTCAATGAACAACGCACAATGCTCAATTTTCAATAAATCCCGATCCTTTATAACCGCCACCAACCTTTTTTACCACCTACCACCAACCTTTTTTTTACTTACCTTTACCCCATATCCTGCTATAGGATTCCCACAATTTATTGAAAATATGAAAGACGAAAAAAGCCCGAATTCCACCGGGATGGAATACAATACAAGTTTGCCGGTTATGACCATTGCTGAATACGGCAGAAGCGTTCACCGCATGATTGAATATTGTCTTACACTTACAGATCGTGATGAACGCAGCCGTTGTGCGCGCTCTATTGTGCGTGTGATGGTTATTCTCAATCCACAAATGAAAGAATACGCTGATTACGAACATAAGCTTTGGGATCATTTGCATATTATTTCCAATTTCCAGCTTGATGTTGATGGTCCTTTTCCTAAACCGGAGCCGGAGCTGATCAAATCAAAACCGGAAATTGTTCCTTATCCGCAAAGCAATATCCGTTTCAAACATTATGGAAAAATTCTCGAGGATCTGCTCAAAAAAGCGCTCGCCGAAGAAGATCCGAAAGCGCGCGAAATATTTACTGAACAGCTCGCGCAATTGATGAAACGTCATTACCTCAACTGGAATCGTGATTCTGTAAATGATCAGCTCATCATCGAGCAGCTTGAAAATCTCTCCGAAGGGAAATTAAAAGTCGGCGAGAATTTCAAATTCCTGCACACCAGCGAAATTCTTCCGAAAAATGCCATCCCGCAAAATCAAATGCAGCATACCGCGAAGAAGAAAAATAATAATAACATGCACAAAAAGAAAAAACGGTAGTTGTTAGTTCGGAGTGTTTAGTTCGGAGAAATAGAAAGAAAAGATCTACTATTTCTCCGAACTCAAAACTCAAAACTCCGAACCCTCAACTCCGAACTCAAAACTCCGAACTCAAAACTATAAATGGCATCATTCGAAATTGTCGGAGGCAAACGCCTCAAAGGTGAGCTGATTCCGCAAGGCGCAAAGAACGAAGCGCTCCAGGTTATTTCTGCCGTTCTGTTGACTCCTGAAAAAATTACTATTTCAAATATTCCGGATATCATCGATGTAAATAAGCTCATCGATTTGCTGAAGGAATTGGGTGTGAAGATTGAAAAAACCGGTCACGAAGAATATACTTTCCAGGCCGATAATGTCAATGTAGATTATATTACTACTGACGCTTTCAAAATGCGTGGTGGCGCATTGCGCGGTTCGATCATGATTGTCGGACCGCTGCTTGCCAGATTCGGTCGCGGGTATATTCCCAAGCCGGGCGGTGATAAAATCGGTCGCAGAAGATTAGACACACACTTTATCGGTTTCGAAAATCTCGGCGCAAAATTTACTTACGAAGCTGAAGACGAATTTTATAAAGTAGAAGCAGAACGTCTCACCGGCGCATACATGCTGCTCGACGAAGCTTCTGTTACAGGTACTGCGAATATTGTAATGGCCGCTTCTCTTGCAAAAGGAACGACAACAATTTACAATGCAGCATGCGAACCGTATTTGCAGCAGCTATGCAAAATGCTCAATCGCATGGGCGCGAAAATTTCCGGCATAGGTTCTAATTTACTGACGATTGAAGGAGTTGAAAAGCTCGGCGGAACAACACACCGTTTATTGCCCGATATGATCGAAGTAGGAAGCTTTATCGGTCTTGCCGCAATGACACAATCGGAGATCACGATCAAAGATGTTTCTTACGATAGTCTTGGCGTAATTCCTTCCGTGTTTCAACGACTGGGAATTAAAATTGAACGCCGGGGCGAAGATATTTTTATTCCGCAACAAGATTCTTACGAGATCGATACGTTCATCGACGGATCGATTCTTACCATTTCAGATGCGCCATGGCCGGGTTTTACTCCTGATTTGCTGAGCATTATTCTGGTAGTGGCAACGCAGGCAAAAGGCAGCGTGCTTATACACCAGAAAATGTTTGAAAGCCGTTTGTTCTTCGTCGATAAATTAATCGACATGGGCGCGCAGATCATTTTGTGTGATCCGCATCGTGCGAACGTTATCGGGCTTGGCAGGCATCATCATTTGCGCGGCGTAACAATGGTTTCTCCTGATATCCGCGCCGGTGTTTCGCTCTTGATCGCGGCACTTTCGGCAACCGGGAAAAGCACGATTCATAATATTGAACAAATTGACCGCGGTTATCAGAACATCGACCAGCGTTTGAGAAATCTTGGTGCGGAAATTGTTAGGAAGGCTTAGTAAGTGTTAAATGCGCTCATCTACCTGCAGCGAATTCCGGAAAAAATATTAATTTAATACTATGAAAAAGTTCAAAATCTCCATCCTGGCTCTTTTATTTCTTCCGTTGATTTCCATA
>JBKJMR010000627.1:0-10025 GCA_046596275.1 Bacteroidia bacterium
TCATCATTCTCTTCGGCGAAATAAAAACAACAACGATGCAGATCAACAAACGCCAGTGAATCCTCCATGTTTCTATTGCGCCGAAGAGAATGATGAAGATCAGCGGAATAAATAATAGCGGGTGCGCAAATAAAACGGTGAGCATTATTATACCGATAAGTGAAAGATCTTTTATTGTTACGGTTCTTCCTGTCACAATATGTGAACGGACCAGCACGATCAAAATCGTTCCATACCAGATCTCGTACATTGGCGTGAATTGAATATGCAGCACGCCGAAAACCATAAAAATAATTACTGCGATGCCGGCAGTTTTATCTTTCAAAAAATAAACCGCGTAAAGAAAAACGAGATAAAAGAAAATAACATTGTTCAGCGAATTCAAAATGAAAATTGTATTCAGCGATAATCCCAGCTTCGCTCCGATCAATGGAAAAAATTGAGAGACCGCCAGAATGTAACGCTGATGCTCTACCTGGAATTCACCATTGTTGACAATCTTAAAAAGATAATACGCACCATCGGCCTGGAACCGTTCCTTCGCAAACACAATGGCGAAAATGGCCATGGCAAGGAAGAAGAGGTTGGTGAGGTGAGTGTAGTAATTTCTTTGGGAAATCATTTTGTACTGTTGGTGGTAGGTGGTGGAAAAAAGTTGGTGGTAGGTGGTTTAAAGGTTGGTGCCGTTTTATTTAGGGAAATGATTCTGTTTTGAACTATGATGATTTTTTTCCACCAACCTTTTTACGACCACCTACCACCAACTTCTCCCAACTAAGACAATTTATCTGTTAAGAGTTTAATCTCAATCACAGGGGAAATTTTTTCGTACAAAATATGATACACCGCATTAGTAATCGGCATATCTACTTTGTATTTCGAATTAATTTCCTGGATACATTTCACTGCATAATATCCTTCAGCAACCATGTTCATTTCAAGCTGCGCCATTTTTACGGAATAACCTTTGCCGATCATTGCACCGAACATCCGGTTACGCGAAAATTGCGAATAAGCGGTTACAAGCAAATCGCCGAGATACGCGCTGTCGTTAATATCGCGGTCGATCGGGTGAACTGCTTTTACGAAACGTGAAATTTCCTGGATGGCATTTGAAATTAAGACGGCCTGAAAATTATCACCGTAACCTAATCCGTGGCAAATTCCGCTTGCAATTGCAAAAACATTTTTTAATACAGCGGAAATTTCTGTTCCGTAAATATCATCTGAAACAGCAGTGCGGATATAACGGCAGGAAATTTTTTCGGCGAGGTATTTTGCTATTTCATTCGACTGCGATGCAATGGTGAGATAGGAAAGTTTTTCCAGCGCTACTTCTTCAGCGTGACACGGACCGGTAATTACACCGATGTGCGAATAAGGAACAGAAAATTCCTGGTTGAAATATTCTCCGACGATCAATAGCGGGCCGGGAACAATTCCTTTGATCGCAGAAAAAACAATCTTGCCTTCAAAATCTTCCTTCCTCAATCCTTTCAGCGACTCTTCCAAAAATGCTGCGGGCACAGCCATGATCACGATGTCGTGATTTTTTATCGTTGCTGCAATATCAGTTGAAAGCTCCAGCTGCTCCAAATGCAATTCAACCGAGCTGAGGTAACGCGGATTGTGACGAAACTTTTTAATGTAGTCAACCGTTTCTTCATTACGAATCCACCAGCCGATCTTTCCATCACCATTCGTCTTTACATTATTGCAAAGCATCTTTACAATAGCCGTTGCCCAGCTTCCTCCACCAATAACAGCAATTTTATAATTCATAGCTGACGAATTTACGATTTCTATCCGACAATGAAACCGCAGAATCTTTTGAATCCCTGCCTGCAGCTGCGCGTGCTGAGCTTCGGCAGGCAGGTGCGTGCCTTCATTTCATGCAGCAATTCGTTACTCAAAATCCGGCCGCGGACCATAAATGCCAGTATGGCCAGGCAATGTTTTCACTTCGAGATAATTCAGCAATACTGGTTTTCCATTCGTGTAACAAAAGAAACTAACCGTATCTGTGCTGCGAAGATCTTTCGGCAAACGCAATCCGAAATAAACATTCTGAAAATTACTTTCTCCTTTTTCTATTTGCGTGGACGACTCCATTCCGTTCCAGTGAAGCTGTTTACCATCGCGTTGAAATTCGATGACCATAATACTAGCCGCTGAAGTATCAAGCAATTTCATATTGACCGTAAATAGAATTTCGTTGTCGGGATTTTTAAGAATATCGCCGACATTCATTTTCAGCAGTGGGCTGTAAATGCATGTACTGTCGAGTAGTGCATCATACTCAGGCAACTGCCACATGTACGTATATGCACCAGATCCCGGTGAAGGAAGACCTTGCTTTAAAGAATCCGGGAAATTTGCTGTTGGAAAACTAACTCTTTCTTGCACTTTACAGGGAGAAGTCCAGTTTGAATCGATTTTGTCAAATTGAGTGAAACTATTACGTGACAGAAAAAGATTGTCAGGTTTATTCTGCATTTCGATTTTCGCAAAACAATAAACAGCAGAATTAAACCAAAGCTTTTTCTTCAGCAGATAAGGAAACTTCTCGCGGATAATTGCAAGAATTTCAGGGGGAGAATATCGCGTGCTCCAACTGTAAACAAAATAATCTGCATCTGAATTTTGAACCATGCTTCTGAATTCCAGCAAGTCTTTTCCACCATTATTCACTGTGCTCAATACATTCACAGGTCTTTCACCCAGCCGCTCATAATTGTATTCAATCATGAACGGACCATCAACATTGTAAACAACATCAACCTTTTTTGTCTCAAAATATTTTTGCCAATAAACGGAGGATTCCACCAGTTCTTTTAGTCTGCCAAAATGATCCGTAAGGTGAAAGGGTTTGTACGCAGTCACATATCCTAAAAATGCCAGTGTCAGCACAACAGGAAAAACCAGCGCGATCTTTCTTTCCTCCAAACCAGGAAAACGCGAAAACAAAAACATCAGCAAAAACGGAAATGAAAAAAGCAAAACAGAATCCTGCAGCACCGGATTTTTTACATGTGAATAAACATATCCAATGAGCAATGGCAAAACCCAAAGCAAAAGCGTCAGGAGTTGAAATCTATTCGGTCGCTTAAAAAACAACAACGCAGATAATCCGCTTGCAGCAATTACCAACCACAAAATCCCGCGCGAACCATCGAATGCAAATTTCAAATGATCAATAAAAAATCGCGGCTCCGGTTTTCCAAGCCATCCTCCCGGACCACCAACGCCACCGATTTTAATTTGAGAAAGTGTGATAGAAAGATGCGGAAGAAATAAAAGCACTGCCAATCCGCAAGCCAAAAAATAACGCAAGCGGATTTCCTTCGCAACAAAAAATAATCCTGCAATTGCAATTAACGTTGTTGTCAGCAAGCTGAAATAATGTGAATATGCAGCAAGCGCAGCAGCAAATGCAAAACCGGCAACATCTCTTTTCCGTTTTGAATTTTGATTTACAAACCGTATCCAAAAATAAAGTGCAAGCAGCGTAAAAAATAATCCCGGCGCATACGGCCTCGCAAGCTGCGAATACATTAAAGGAAATTGGAGGAATGCCATCGCGGCAGCAGTTGCCAACGCAGTGCCCGAAGAAAACCATTTTTTAGCAATGACTCCCGACAACCAAATGCTAGCCGTTCCTAATAAAACAAACGGTAAACGAACGGAAAATTCACTCCAACCGAATGCTTTTGTCCAGAACCATAATAAAACTTGTGTAAATGCAGGATGTCCATCAGGCTGCACACCGCCCGCAATCATTTCAGAAAAAGAAGAAAATTTCAAGCGGAACAACGCGCTCACTTCATCAGCAGTAATCGATTCAGAGCCGATGCCTTTCAACCGCAGCATAAAACCCACAAGCGTAATTCCTCCAAGGATGAGGAGAAACTTACGATCAGGGTTTTGTTTTGCTTGAAGCATTTACAGAGGTTTGCATGTGCAAATTACAAATGGTCAAATGTCAAATTCTGTTGTAATGCTAAAATGAAACGCTTGATTTAACCAACAAGTATTTTTCATTTGCATATTTACACATTTGTAATTTACCCATTAAATCCTGTCACGCGTCACACCTTCCACTAAAACTTCTCCGGTCTCATCTGCGGGAAGAACAGTACATCCTGGATCGAAACATTATTCGTCATCAGCATCGCCAACCGGTCAATACCAATTCCGATTCCTGCTGTTGGCGGCATTCCGTATTCCAGCGCACGCAAAAAATCATGATCGATAAACATTGCTTCTGCATCACCGCGTTCCATCAACCGCACCTGCTCTTCAAATCGCTCGCGCTGATCAACCGGATCATTCAACTCGCTGTATGCATTCGCAATTTCTTTTCCGTTCACCATCAATTCAAATCGCTCTACCAAACCAGCTTTGCTTCTGTGCTTTTTTGTAAGCGGCGACATTTCAATCGGGTAATCCGTAATGAACGTCGGCTGAATATAATTTCCTTCGCATTTCTCTCCGAAGATCTGGTCGATCAGTTTTCCGTGACCCATTGTTTTATCAAACGGAACATTGTGCTTCACACAAACTGCTTTCAAACCTTCTTCATCCATCACGCTCACATCTTCACCGGTATGTTCTTTTATCGCGTCATAAATTGTAATGCGTTTGAATGGCGCAGAAAAATTAAGTGTAGTTTCTCCAACCACAACATCTGTTGTACCATGCAAATTCACCGCAATCTTTTCAATCATCGTCTCGCACGATTTCATCATCCACTCGTAATCTTTATACGCCACATAATATTCCAACACTGTAAACTCAGGATTATGTGTGCGGTCCATTCCTTCATTACGGAAGTTGCGCGAAAATTCATACACGCCATCAAATCCGCCAACGATCAAACGTTTCAGATAAAGTTCATTTGCAATGCGCAGATAAAACGGAACATCAAGCGCGTTATGATGTGTGGTAAACGGACGCGCAGCTGCTCCACCCGGAATCGCCTGCAACACTGGTGTATCTACTTCAAGCAATCCTGTGTTGTTCAAATGTTCGCGCATCGTGTTAATCATTTTCGTGCGCTTCATAAATGTTTCTTTCACATCCGGATTAATGATGAGATCAACATAACGCTGGCGGTAACGAAATTCAGGATCAGTCACTTCATCATGCGCAGTTCCTGTTTCATCCACTTTCACAGCAGGAAGCGGTCGCAACGATTTGCTCAGCATTTTAAATGAAGTAACGTGAATAGAAATTTCACCCACCTTCGTCGTAAAAACATATCCTGCAATGCCAACGATGTCACCAATGTCAGTCAGCTTTTTAAAAACCACATCGTACAGCGATTTATCTTCACCCGGACAAATATCATCGCGGCGAACATAAATCTGAATTCTGCCAGTCGCATCCTGCAATGAAGCAAACGCGGCTTTACCCATATCACGCACCGTCATCAGTCGGCCAGCAATCGTAACGTCTTTATAATTTGTTTTATCGCGTTCGTAATTATCAGCAATATCTTTTGCCGTAACATTCACCGGAAATTCAGCCGCAGGATACGGATCAATTCCAAGTTTACGAAGTTCATCAAGCTTACCGCGACGAATTAATTCCTGTTCAGAAAATTGTGGTGTTGAAATAGTCGTTTCCATTGACGCAAAGGTAATAAAAGGTACGAGGGGTAAAAATCATTTATGATCAGCGTTATCTCTGCGAAATCAGCGAACATCAGCGAGCAAATTTTTTTAAGGAGCGTTGTAGATCTCAGCTATCTATAAACATCACAACCCGTCTTCCGCTATACTCCTCCCCTGAAGGAAACATGAAGGATGTTTCTTCAGGGTGCGGGGTGCCG
Organism: Bacteroidia bacterium; assembly: GCA_046596275.1. Classification (GTDB taxonomy): domain Bacteria; phylum Bacteroidota; class Bacteroidia; order Palsa-965; family Palsa-965. The sequence goes on from JBKJMR010000627.1 coordinate 5,834, forward strand.
CTACACCCGGGGCTAGGAGAGAAATTTTCTTTTTCTATTACTTTTTTTGTTTGTTCGAGCGAAGTCGAGAACGCTTCTTATGAAAATGCAGATCGCAGTGACAGGCGTTCCCGACTACGCTCGAACAACCTGTTTTAAATATTTTCATTCAGATTAACCTCGGGACTAGGAGAGAAAATTTCCTTTCTATTTTCCTCCGCGTTCCTTGCGCCACCATGCCTCCGGGCTAAAAATTCGAGTCGCGATTGTTTACAATGTCCGAACAAATCGTTTTAATTATTTCACCAATGAAGCAAGTGGAATATTCAGCTTCTCATGAAGGATACGCACCATGTCCAGCGTTAGCTTGCGTCTTCCTGAAAAAATATCGCTAACACGACTTTTGTAACCCAGAATTTTAGCGAGATCTTTTTTAGTAAGTCCTTGCTGATCTATCCGATACTGAATTGCTTCAATGGGATCAGGAACTTCGAAAACGAATTTCCGATCTTCATAATCCTGTATAAGCAAAGCCTTTGGTTTTGATTATTCTATAATTCATTGCTCAACGAATTTAATCCTTTTAGTTAGCGTGCAATCTTCAAAGACAATTTCTATAAAAGATTCTCATCCAATATTTCTCCGCGTTTCTTCCGCGCCTCAGCGTCCCCGCGTTAACTTTTCGACTGGCCCAACTTTTCTTCCCCCCCATTAAAATGATCCCAAACCAATTTCCCCTTAGCATTCCCAACCACCACGGTAATTTCCTCCAGCGTTTTTTCCTTCAGCTGCTTCACCGATTTAAAAGCAGTCAATAATTTCTGCGCTGTCGTATCGCTGATTCCTTTTATTTCTGTCAATTCCGTTTTGATTGTGCCTTTGCTCCGGCGCTTGCGGTGATGCGTAATTCCGAAACGATGCGCTTCGTCACGTATCTGTTGTATGATACGAAGCGTCTCCGATTTTTTATCCAGGTAAAGTGGAATAGGATCATTCGGATAATAAATTTCTTCCAATCGTTTTGCAATTCCGATCACGGCAACTTTTCCGTGTAATCCTAATTTTTCAAGACTCGTCATAGCTGCACTTAGTTGCCCTTTTCCACCATCAACAACTATCAGCTGTGGCATTTCTAAGTTTTCTTCCTTCACACGCGAGTAGCGACGCAAGATCACTTCTTCCATCGTCGCAAAGTCATCCGGACCAACAACAGTTTTTACATTAAAATGACGGTAATCTCTTTTGCTTGGTTTCGCATCTTTAAAAACTGTCATTGCCGAAACAGCAAAATCGCCCTGGAAATTGGAATTGTCAAAACATTCAATGTGCCGCGGCTCTTCTGTCAGGCGAAGATCTTTCATCATCGTTGCCAGAATTCTTTTTGTGTGGCGCTCCGGATCAACCAAACTTTGTTGCCGCTCTTTATCTTTTCTGAAATAACCAACGTTGCGCTCAGAAAGATCAAGCAAATGTTTTTTATCGCCACGTTGCGGAACAAAAAATTGCACGCCGGGAATTTCTATCGATGGAATAAACGGCACAATCACTTCCGGCGACAGGCTCGAAAAACGTTCACGCAAATCCACCACCGCCATTTGCAAAAGCTCATCATCACTTTCTTCCACCCGCTTTTTCATTTCAATCGTATGTCCCTGAACTATCGCGCCATCAATTACTTTAAAAAAATTTACATAAGCCGATTTTTCATCCGACTGAATAGAAAAAACATCCACATTGGAAATGGTAGAACTAACCACTGTCGATTTCGCCTGGTAATTTTCAAGCGCATCAATCCGTTCTTTTAATTCCTGCGCCTTTTCAAATTGCATCGAGCTGACATAATCCTGCAGCATCACTTTCAAATGTTTCAGCACCGTGCTTACATTTCCTTTTAATATCGCACGAATGTGATCGATGCCGAGATTGTATTGTTCTTCCTGCTGCAATCCTTCACACGGACCAAGGCAATTTCCGATATGATATTCCAGGCAAACTTTAAATTTTTTTCCTTCCACATTTTTTTCCGACAACGCCAGCCTGCAGGTGCGCAACGGATACATCTTGCGTGCAAGATCCAAAATCGCATGCATCACACGTCCGCTTACATACGGACCAAAATATTGCGAGCCATCCCGAATTAATTTTCGCGTAGAAAAAATGCGCGGAAAACGTTCATTCGTAATACAGATCCATGGAAATGTTTTATCGTCTTTCAACAATACATTATACCGCGGCTGATATTTTTTGATAAAATTATTTTCCAGCAACAGCGCATCGTGCTCCGTATCAACAACGAGATATTTTATGTCGGCAATTTTCCGCACCAGCACAGCCGTTTTCGCCTGTTCATGATTCTCCTTCGTGAAATACGAGGTAACGCGTTTCTTCAGATTCTTCGCTTTACCAACATAGATCAATTTGCCCTCTGCATCATAATACTGGTAAACGCCAGGATTATCCGGGATAGCTTTTAAAATAATCTGAAGATGATCAGGAATTGCCATTGTTAATTTTGCGGATACAAAGATACGATGCAGCGCGCAAAGGCCGAGCGCACATTTAATGATCTGGTGATCTGGTGACTTGGAGATTGTAAGAATAAACGGAATTCTACTAAATCCAAAAGACGCTGACACCCATGAAAATAAATGCGAATTGTTCAGGGCGCCGATATCAAGGCGGAAGGCAAAAAATAAACCGGAGTTTATCCTTCATAAATGAGGATTTATTTTTTCCCTTCCAACGCAGAGAGCCGCGTTCTGAACAATTCGCAAAAAAAGTGAGTTATCCTAGCGTCAAGGACAACTCACTTAAATTCCATCAGGGCTCACTCCGATGGTTGATTAACAAAACACACAAAACAATTAACCAAAACCCAGGTTGGCAGCTGGTGGCCAAGCACGACCACCAACCTGATTGCTACCAACCTTCAATAAAAAAATGTACGAATTACGATGTACGAATTGAAATTTTTTACCACCAACCATTTTTTACCACTCCTGAGCCTGTCGAAGGGCCACCAACTTTTTCCCTACCAACTCGGACAAATTCCCGGACGATATCTCTTCGGTGGCGCTTTGCAGGAGAACTGGTAACCAAGCGTAACTTCATGTGCACCTGCGCTTGCGTTTGTCAATTTCGAAATCGTTACATCATAGCTGTAACCGATACGTACCGATTTCGCTTCAATTCCCAAAAGAACAATGAATGAATCATTTCCGCGGTACCATAATCCACCGACGATATTTCCTTTTTTCGCATACAATCCGAGATTCATCTGCGTGAAATCGCCTTGTTTTTGAAAAAGGATATTCGGTGAAATAGAAGCTTCTGATTCGCGGCTGTTTTTGTTCAGCGGAATATTTGCGCCTGCATGAAATGTATATTTTCTTGGAAGAATGCTTGTACCTCCGAGGAAAGATTCATTCGGCTGAAGAATGTGATGAATTGCAGCTCCTGCAAATAAATGTTTGGATGAAACTAAAAGTCCGGCAGCAAGATCAAAGTTCCCTACTGATCGATCTCCTTCTGTTTCTTGAGTTGGATTGACAGGCCCATACACTGGATCAATCTGGTCACCAAATACAAGTTTGCTCCAATTCAACGTTTTCTGCCAATAGCCGGCTTGTATCGCAGCTGTTGCAGAAACGCGTTTTCCCAATGGAACGGTTGGCGCATAAATTAATCCGATGCCGGTTGTATTCAATGTTCCTTTTGCAGCGCGGTCATTCATTACCATTAAACCAACGCCGCCTTTTAATTTGTATGCCATTTTATCTACAGACACGCCAACGGTGGAATACGTTCCGTAAATGCCGGGCCATTGCATACGATAAGAAACATTCACCCTCGGACAGATCTTATTTCCTGCAAGAGCGGGATTCAGATAAAGCGGGTTCGCATAAAATTGTGTGAATTCCGGATCCTGTGCGTTCGCAGATACAGACGCGAAAATGCCACAAATTCCAAATAGAAATATTTTGTAGTAGTGTCCCATGAAAGTGTGTTTTAGTTCGCCGCAGCGAGGTGATGCCAATTAAAAGACGCGCGTCATGGCGAGAGGTTGCCTGCTTCATGGGAAAATGTGCTAATTTGCTAATGTGTTAATTTGCTAATGGGAAAAGGATAGGGCGAACTAGTAAGACAGGAAAAAATAAAGCTGGAATGCGCTAGCATAAAAAAGAAAAACGCATCCCGGAGAGGATGCGTTAAA
>JBKJMR010000636.1:0-4500 GCA_046596275.1 Bacteroidia bacterium
TTATGTTGGTTCAACAGGTTTGTCCACGGCGCCACATTGTCATTATGAAGTGCGCAAGAATGGTGAGTTAATGAATCCGCTCAATTATTATTACAACGATCTCACACCGGAAGAATACGCCAAGCTGATTGAAATGTCTTCGCAGGCCACACAAGCATTCGATTGAAAAGGGATTTGGTAATTTGATAATCTGTTAATTTGATAATTAACGGTAGTGTATCAGTTTCAAATTTCCCGTTGCCTTGGTGTCCTGGTGCAAAACGATCAAATCGGTGAAACTGGCATAGTACGTGATTGATTTGAGTTTGATAGTTGTATGTTTTCGAAGTACTTTAGTTTGAATCTTTTTCAATTACCAAGTTACCAGATTATCAAATTACCAAATTTTTTTTCTGTATGCCATACAAAGAGCAAGAAACTGTAAAGCTGTATTATTCCATTGGAGAAGTGGCGAAGATGTTTGATGTGAATGCGTCGTTGCTTCGGTTTTGGGAGAAGGAATTTGATATTATCAAGCCGAAAAAAAATAAGAAAGGCGATCGGATGTTTACGCAGGAAGATGTTGCTAATTTTCGTGCGATCTATCATTTAGTGAAGGAACGTGGTTATACGCTGCAGGGTGCGAAAGAAAAGCTGAAGAGTAATAAGAATGATACGTTTGATAATGTGGAGATGGTGAAATCGCTGGAAAAGGTGAAAGGATTTTTGCTTGAGCTAAAATCGCAGCTTTGAACCGACAAGATCAAATAGATTAAATTAGCTTTCTAATATTTATCATCCATGCACGAAAGAGATCGCCGCCGCACACCGGCAACCGGAAGACCAGCAGTTCAACGACCAGCCAAACCTGATTATACAGAAAGTAAAAGCTACCAAACATTTGTTTCGAAAAAGCTGTCTGTTATTCTCGGAATTATATTCGTGCTGAATGGCGCTTTTGCCTGCGTGGATTATTACGGACCTAGAGAAATATCGCATGAAAAAATTCTTGGTTTCCCTGGTGCGTCAAATTATTTTCTCATCCGAACCGACAAATCTTATTTTGTAATTGATCCGCGTTTGCAGCATGAAACTCCGAAGCTGCATGATGTTCCGATCGATGTAGAAAAATCATTCCTGAATAAAATTCCGCTTGCATTTACTTTACCTGAGACTGCGCCCGGAGAAAAATTTTATCCGTTAAGCACACGTTACAGCTACCTCTGGCTTTTTATGCTTTCTGGTGTAGCAGGACTTGTACTGATCTTTTATCCGAAGAAAGATTTCAGCAAGATCTACCTGATCGTATTTTCAGTAATTATTTTCGTTTGCTCCATTATTTCAGCGCTGGCATTACAGATGACGATCAATGGAATTTATGCAGAGAAAACGTTGGGTTGGTAAAGGGGGGCTTCGATACATCTCGTCAGAATTAATTTTCGTTCTTGGGAATTGCATGTTTTTCTGACGAGACACTCAGCCTGACAATTCAGTTAGATCGAGTGTTTTCGACTGCGATAACAAATCTTAAGGAGATATTGTTTGTCGCCTTCGATACAATTTCGTGTTGGCTTTTTTCTCAGTAATAATTATTTCGACCGAAATTTACTCAGTCTGACAAGAGGGAAATGTTCTTAGTTGATTGTAATTCAAGACATTTTCTCCCTCTTGTCAGACTGAGTGGTTTTCGAATAAAAATGCAATTGGAACCGAAAAAATTTAATTTCGAAAATTGTATCGAAGGCGACAAAGCAGCATGTACCGAAGGCGACAAACCCGAAACGTACAAGAAAATCTCCCTCTTGTCAGACTGAGTGGTTTTCGAATGAAAATGCAATTGGAACCGAAAAGATTTAATTTCGAAAATTGTATCGAAGGCGACAAAGCAGCATGTACCGAAGGCGACAAACAACGAAGGCGGCAAACAGAAAAACCTTTTTATTCCTTATAAAGAATAAAATGTTTCACCATTTCAAAAGTGCTTCCTGATTTATCCGCATTGATTTTGAAACTTTCTTTCACCGATTTAAATCCGGGTGTTTCAATTCTTATTTCATAAGTTTTATCACCTTCAAGACTGAACTGGTAATTTCCTTCTTTGCTTGAATTGCCGGTTGCTACGAGCGTTCCATTTTCATACACTTTTATTTCTGCTGCTACAGGTTTTCCATCACCATTAAAAACAGAACCTGTGAGCAATGACATGTAAGGTCCGGTGTGTGGCTTCGGCATTAACGCAGTCATGTCAACTGTATAAATGTCGCGCTCACCTAATCCGCCTTCGCGATCGCTGTCGACGTACGCTGTTTTTCCATCAGGCGCAAGCAGGAACATACGTTCATTTGCGATGGTGTTGATCGGGTAGCCGACATTGACAGGAGTCGACCAGGTATTGTTTTCAAAACGTGTCATGAAAATATCATAACCGCCCATGGTGTTGTGACCATTGGAAGAAAAATAAAGTGTTTTGCCATCCGGCGCAGGATAAATTCCACCTTCATCATGTTCTGTGTTGATCACCGGCCCGATATTAACCGGCTCATTCCACGTTGTTTTATCTTTTTTGGTTGCTATCCAGATGTCGCTGCGGCCATATCCTTTTTGACCTTTCCAGGGAAGATCCTGGCCACGTTCGCTCATGAAATAAAGTGTATTTCCATCAGGAGAAAGTACTGCGCCATCTTCAAAATAGCTGGTGTTAATTCCTTTCCCGATATTTTTTGGTGTTCCCCATTTTCCTGAAGAGCTTTTCTTTGAAACATAAATTTCACCTGCGCCGCCATCATCCGGATTGTTGATGTAGCAGAACATTTGTTTTCCGTCGGGAGAAATGCTGCACGCCGCGTCATGACCTTCTGAATTCACAGCACCTTTTACAAGATCAGCTTCGCCCCAGGCGCCTTTTGCTGAATCCCAATTCGCAATGTAAATGTCTTCAAAATTTCCGCCATCACCTTCTGTATCCTGATTTGCATTTCTGCCATCAGGCCGACGTGATGTGAAGATCAGCGTTTTCATATCTGCTGTGAATGACGGACGCTTATCATCATAAGGCGAATTAATTCCTGCACCGACGTTTGCTACTTTCACCGGCTTCGGAGTTGCCATAAGCGATTTTGCAGTCTGGCATTGTGCAAAATAATATTCGATATCCTTGAGGCGGGGTGCATTTGCAATATTGGCTGATCGTGCTGCGGTATATTCTGTCATTGCCGCATCAATCTGCCCTTTCATCTGGTAACAACGGCCCAGCATATAACGGATATCCGTATTTGCATTTTCATTGATTGATTTTGCTTTTTCAAATTGTTCCTGCGCTTTATCAGGCTCACGCATATTGAAATAACATTCGCCGATGTGGAAAATAATATTCGCATCGTTCGGCTTATTCGCAAGCACTTCTTTATACAGGTTCACCGCTTTTACATAGTCGCCCATGTTAAAAGCCTGCGATGCATTGAAGAGCTTGACCTCGTCGGTGCTCTTGTCAATTACATTTTGTGCCGGAAGGTTGGCGGTGATAAGGAAAATAAAAATCCCTAAAATAGTAGTTGCTCTTTTCATAACAGGCGTTGAGGAATGAATAACAAATATAATGAACAGCCGCGATATTTCAGGACAGTGGAGGCAGCAGCTGCATTTTGTCGAGAAACAGGGTGATAGCGGTTTTCCCTTTTTCATTTAATCGCAGATTAAGCGACTGCAAAAGGTACTTTTCCACATTAAAAGGCAGGTATTTGGGCGATTCTTCTTCTATCACCTTGCCAATATCCTGCAGCCCTGCTTCCAACGCTTTGCTGAATGTTTGAATGAAAGATTCATCCAGCTTTTTATTGCTGACCCAACAGGCAAAAACAAAAGGTAAGCCTGTGAGCTTTTTCCACTCTTCTGAAAGATCGAACTCGTAGTTGAACGTACCATTCAGCGTAAAGGTTCGGTCGCCGATAATTACAGCTGCTGTGGTTCCTGAAACAGCAGATTCAAATCCGGCTTCTGCTTTTTTCCATTCGGGTGAAATTTTCCAGTATTCATTAGCCAAAACTCTTGCCAGTGTTACTGAGGTGCGCGAATGATAATCGAGATAGATTGTTTTAATTTCTGCAAGCGGAACCTGCGAATATAATTTCACCGATTCAACAGGTCCGTCGGCGCCGATGCAATAGCCGGGAAGAATGTGCGCTTCTTTTAAACGCGGAATAACAGCAACAGGAATTAACCCGAGATCGACTTCATTTTCAAGCAGCTTTCGTGCGCATTCAGAAGGAATATCGAGGCTGATGGAAATGTCTTTTACAGGAGAAATTTCAAGTCCGTGAAGAAATGGTTTTGTATTGAGATAAGAAACGGCGGATATCCTGATCATCGGAATTTGCTAATGTGCTAATGGGTTAATTTGCTAATAAAAAGGTATGCAAAGGTAATGTTTGTTTTAAGGGACCATTGGCACATTACCGCATTAGCAAATTAGCACATTATTTCCCGTGCGAATCTTTCTCCAAAGCATCGATCGTTGCGAGGGTT
>JBKJMR010000639.1:0-5046 GCA_046596275.1 Bacteroidia bacterium
AAAGAAACAATGATGCATCAGCTGTTTTGAAATAACCATTCAGAAGTATTCCGATGACAACCACGAGCAATGCGCCCGGAACAATTTTGAAGAAGGTGTATTTTTTCAAAAAAGGCCGTTCCCACATGATGAGGATAAAAAGGGAAATTGCTGAAATGATAACTGCGCCGGGATGAAGATGGCCAAGCATTGCGTACAGTTCTGAAAAAGTATTTTCTCCATCAGCCTGGTTAAAATCCAAATCAGACATGTTGTCCTTATCGTAACCCAGGGCATGCGGAATTTGTTTTAGAATGAGAATAATTCCGATTGCGGCGAGCATTCCTTTGATAACGCTCGAAGGAAAATAATACCCGATAACACCGGCTTTTAAAAATCCGAGGATAATTTGTAAAGCCCCTGCTAAAACTACTGCGAGCAAAAACGCTTCATAACTTCCGAGCTGTGCAATTGCATTCAAAACTATAACCGTTAAACCTGCAGCAGGTCCACTGACACTTAGTGAAGAACCACTTGCCATCGCAACCACTGTTCCACCAATGATTCCTGCAATAATCCCGGAAAACAGCGGAGCGCCGGATGCGAGCGCAATTCCCAAACAAAGAGGTACTGCTACAAGAAAAACAACCAGCCCGGAAGGCAGATCATTCTTAATATATTTTAAAGTCAAGCCTTTGACATTTTTCATTGAATCCATAAAAAGCAGGTTTATCAAAGGTTAATCCACACGGATCTACCATTGAAAATTTGATATTAAGAAAGTTTACAATTGGAAAATTACAAGAGATGAATGGCCCTTAATTGAACTGCTGCTTACAGCACTTCGGGCGGAAAGAAAACTTCCTCACTGAAATCAGAGGAAGCAAAAATATTTTCCAGGTTAGGATTAATGCTGTTCACATTTGTAAAAGCAGAAAGCAGCTTGTTATTGAGAAAAAGATCATCAGAACAGTCGAGCGCTTGTGTTTTTTTTGCGGTTTCTTCTGCTGACTCTTCACTTTTTTCTTCTGAGGAAAGATTATTTACCCAGGAATATGAAGAGTTACCAAGCGATTTGAATATAAACGCCATCGTCTCATTGCAGGTGGCAAATGAAATAAGAAATATAAAACAAGACGTGACCAGCTTTTTCAAGAACCTATGGTTTTTCGAACGGCAAAAATACACATAAATTATTTTAACCAACTAAAAACATATACACAACTTATTTCTTCTCAATAGTTTAACATTTATAAGGATTTTATTTCATGGGGCTTTTTTTCAACAACCTTCTTATTGCAACAAGGTGGGAAAGCAATACGACCGGGACGATGCAGCAGGGGAGCCAGATGAATGGAAAATGTAAGATGGCAATGTTGGGCTGATCAAATGCAAAACGCTGGAAAGGAAAGGGCGCTGAAAGGACGGCATTCACAACAATATTTATGAGTAGTCCAAGACAAATAAAATTCCAGAGCAGGATAATTTTGCGGTTTATTTTTGGTTTGACAAATCCGAAATAATAAATGAACGGCGCAGTGATGCCAGACAAAATATCAAAGTTTCTTCCTTCGAATGTCATGAGTTCCGGTACGGTTTTGTGAATAAAAAGCCAGAATAAAACAAGCTCAACAGGGATTCTTACAACGTGAAGTAGTGTGAGCATTTTTATATCGAGCCCGTCTAAAAACAATCTGCCCTTTTTTGTGGCGAAGAGCAGAATAATAAAAAGCGCAGGAGGCAAAACCAATAATACAAATCCCGGCGGAGTAGAATCGATCACCGTATAAAAACCGGAAATGCCAATGAATGCCTGGATGATCAGCCAGGAAATTAAAATGAGCGCAACAGCTTTGGAATTAGTTGCTGCTTTGTAAAAAAAGAAAACGGTTAATAGTGTAGTGATGATAAATGTCAAGCTGATGTAAGCAGGGAGGTCATTCATTTTTTTGTTTTTATTTTGGTCTTAATGCCGGTCTTCAGAATTTTCGCTGAGTTGGATTTCATTCGAATCAGTAATATTTTCTGACTTATAAAACAGCAGATCGATAGTAATTTTAAACCACACAAAAATACAAGGCACAGCTTTCAAAACATATGGTTTAATATATTCCGCCTGGAATTGTTTCGGATAGATTCCTGTAGGCGATAAAATGGTAAATGCAAAAACCAGGATCACAAGAATCCCGTTTTCGACTTTCATTTTTTGATTGAAGAACCAAATTGCTACTCCGCAAACTGCTATGACAAAGGTCGGTGATTCCGCTTTGTGATTGAATAGTACGATCCACAAAAGTAATGATGCAAGAAAAAACATTCTGAATTTTAATTCGTTGAAATGCCTGTATTTTATCAGTGGTAACAATAATAGAATTCCACCGATAATTACAATCCACTCTTTTGCTTCAATTCCGAACCAGGTATATAGCCATCCTGCAACGGATAATCCGATTGACATGCTATGATCATCCTGCAAAAGATTTAACCAGCTTTGATAAAGAAAGCTTAATTGATTAAATGAAACGAAAAGTAATGGTAGTGCAGCAAGCAAAATGGTCCAGCCTGCAGTGTAAATAGCAGCTCTGACTTTATTGGGATAAAAAATAAATAACGACAGCGCAACGATTCCGAATATTTTAATGAAAACAGTAAATACAATGAATAGTGAAGCCAACAAGATTTGTTTTTTTTCCAGGAGGAGAAAAGCGAATAAGATCAATCCTGCAATCAACGCATTACTTTGTGCATTGTGAACGGAAGAAAATAATTCGATCAAGATAAATCCTATTGCAAATAATTTTGCTTTATGGGATTTGAAAGGAAATTTCCATAACGCAAAAAATAAAACCAGCACATTTAAAAGATTCCAGCCAAACAATCCAATTGCATCGGGAAGCAATGCGAATGGTGCGATCAGGACGGAAAATGTCGGCGTGTATTTGTAATAATCCCAATGTTCTGCGGGATAATCTCTGTACAGATCCTTGTTTTCTAACAGGTGGAAAAAGGATTGTTTGAAAATTATATAATTATTGTAATGCGTGTAAGGTTCGCCGCCGGGATAAAATGTTTTTGACGGAAGCATCAGCTGTTGCGCTGTAATAATAAGGACAAGCAGAATTAGTACTCCTGAAAGGAATAACGGGGTGGTTAATAATTTGCTTTTGCTGAACAGCATTTTATTAGTTTAACTTGTGTTACACCCGCATCTTTCCTACATAGCTTTTAAGTGAATGGTTTGCCTGTTTTTGAATCTTCGCTTTCAAAAATGAAGTTCCCCCGAATAGAAATCCTTTCCAGCCAAGTGCTTGTCTTGACCAATTCCACAAACTAAAATGATCAGTATGTTTTATGATCTTCCCGTTATGAAATTCAAATGCTGCAGAAATTTTATTGATCACTTTTTTTCCGGTCTGCGTAAATGTATATTCCGCCATCCAGCTTGCAGAACCTGATCGTTCATCCGCTTTTACATTATCAAAAGTGATTTTAAGTTCACCTTTGCTTCTTTGAACAAGCATCCGCCACATGTTTTTCGCATCCCCGCCTTTTAATTCTCCGAATGCCGGATCGGTGAAAACAATGGCAGCATCATAACAGCTGATCATTTCTTCTGCATTCCCTTGCGCGAATGAAGAATAAAAATGCCTGATGATCGCTGCGTTATCCATAATTATTTTTTATCCGACCTGAAATCAAAAGCACCTTTTCTCAGGTTAATTCCATATTCCAGATACGCTTTTAAGCAGGCAAGAAAGTTTGCCCATCCTTCTGTATTTCCCTGCAGCCAGCGCATTCCGGCCTCATCATCATCCATTCCTTTTTCAGTGATCTTTACCACGGTGGAATTATCCATTTCTGTAAGTGTGATTTCAACCAGCAAATCTTTTCCGCCCTCGCCATCCCAGTGATAAGAGATGAATTTATCCTTCTCAATTCTTTCTACACGCACAGGAACATCAACTGTAAATTCAGGAAAATGCCACATCAGCGTTTTTCCTTCTTCCATTCGTCCTGAACTGTCTGAAATAAAATAATTCGACATTTTTTCCGGATCAACAATGGCTTCAAATACTTCGTGGGCCGGTTTTTGAATTTGGAGCGCGGCTTTTATTTCGAGTTGTTTCATTGGCTCAATGAATTTCAATTAATCTATTTCAAATTTAACTTTTCCTGTTTTAAAATCATAATTGACGAGACAAAATCCTGTTTAGTAATTTAAGATGCATCAGTGATTTTTCCAGCCCTCTTCAATACCTTTTGTCATCTCATCTGTAAGCATATTCCAGTTTACAAAAAGCTCCCTGACATATGTAGAATTATCGGAATCTTTTCCTGCACCTAAGCCTTCAATAAACCTGAACCGGTCTATTGGACTTGGATGCGTATCATCCATTGATGTTTTTCTGTTGAGAGACGTTTGAAGCTCGTCTTCAATTTCTGTAGTAGATGCTGTAGTTAGTTCATAAAGATTGTTGAAAGGTCGTTTAACCAATCTGGCATCTTCGATTTCCATTTTAGCTAATTTTACAAATTCAATATTTCTTTTTATTACATAGGTAAGCCCGTTTTGAAATGAACCGGCACCATATGTTTGAGCTGCTACACGATCAGCAAGAATTTCCTGTAGCCGTGTGGAGCCATTACTTATCCTGCGAAAAATAAAATCGTATAAGCGTAAGAATTGAAACGCAAGATTCCACCAAACAGTTTGGCCGCTGGTGTATAATGCAAACATGTATTTATGAATATCCCTGCGCACGCGGAGCGCAACATCGCCACCCGCAGTGTCGCCATGCGCGAAGTGTCCGTATTCGTGGGCAATAACCGCACGAAAGTCATTCTTTTTAAAATCCTTAATAATTCCCACGCCAAGTATCAGAACTCGTTTTCCCTCGCCGCGAAATTTTTCTTTCCATGAACCACGTTCGTATACTGCAAGATCTACTTCAGGAGTTATCCTTATTTCATCAATAGGACGCGTATTCATGGTAGCTGCAACCTCTCTGGTCAGCCGGAAAAGTTCGGGTGCTTCGTCTTCTTTCAGCTCTCTTCCCGGATCTTCAT
>JBKJMR010000651.1:0-3327 GCA_046596275.1 Bacteroidia bacterium
CTTCTTTTGGTGAATCGCATGGCGCAGGAATTGGCGGCGTGATCGATGGTTGTCCTGCGGGAATAACTATTGATGCCGAATTCATCCGCTCAGAAATGCGCCGTCGTCGTCCCGGACAATCTAAAATTGTAACGCAGCGAAAAGAAGACGATGAAGTTGAATTTCTTTCCGGCATTTATGAAAATAAATCTACCGGCGCGCCCATCGGATTTTTTGTTCGTAATGCCGATGCAAAGTCAAAAGATTATGATGCGCTGAAAGATGTCTATCGCCCTTCTCATGCCGATTTTACTTACGATGCGAAATATGGCTTTCGTGATCATCGCGGTGGAGGAAGATCTTCTGCCCGCGAAACCGTTGCCCGCGTTGTTGCAGGCGCCATCGCAAAATTAATTCTCATTCAAAGCGGCATCACCATCCAGGCGTATGTTTCACAGGTCGGAACTATTTCATTGACAAAATCTGCAAGCGAATTGGATCTTTCGCTTACAGAAAAAAATATAGTGCGTTGTCCCGATCCGGTTCTTGCCAGTGAAATGATCGCTTTGATCGAAGAAGTCCGCAAGGATGGCGATACGGTTGGCGGTGTCATCAGCTGCATTGCAAAAAATGTTCCTGCAGGAATCGGCGAACCCGTTTTCGATAAGCTACATGCTGATCTTGGTAAAGCAATGCTCAGCATCAACGCCGTAAAAGGTTTTGAATTCGGCTCCGGCTTTAGCGGATCTTCCATGCGCGGATCGGAGCACAACGATTTATTTATTCCCGGCGCAGGAAAAAGAAAAATCGTAACCGCCACAAACCGGTCAGGTGGAATACAAGGCGGAATTTCAAACGGTGAAGAAATATATTTCCGCGTTGCATTCAAACCTGTTGCCACAATTATTCAAAAGCAACGAACAGTAAATTCCAAAGGACAAGCCGTCGAAATGAGCGGTCGCGGTCGCCATGATCCGTGTGTTGTTCCAAGAGCCGTTCCTATTGTAGAAGCCATGTGCGCAATTGTACTCGTGGATCATCTGATGCGACAAAAGACTGCTTTATAAGCAGATTGTTGCTTTTAACTTCCCATTCATCGAAAGTTTTTGGCATATCTACTTGATTTCGTGCAACTTTGCCGCCTGAATCACGTAATGAAAAACGGCATAACCACGTTTTTAGTTTATGATAAAACGCCAACCATTTTTTATGGGGCTGATGCTTTTTTCGGTCCTGCATGTTTATTGCCAAACACCTGTGAATGCTTATGCAAAGATCACAGCGATTGCGGGTACAACAATTTCTCTCAGCAACGTCAATCAAACTTTTGCTTCTTTCACCACAGGTCAATACGTGATCGTCATGCAAATGCAGGATGATGTTATTGGCGCCAACACTACAAATACAGCTTCATTCGGAAATCTTTCTGCTATTCAATCCGCAGGAAGATATGAAGTCGCCCAGATCTTATCCATAACAGGCGCACCAACACCGAGCAGCGTCACGCTTACTGCAACATTGGCAAACACGTATAACATTTCAGCAAATACTTCTGTTCAGCTCATTTCTTATCCCACATTAGGTGCGCCGAATTTTACCACAACAGCAGCAATTTTAGCTGTTCCATGGGATGGCAATGTCGGGGGTGTTGTTGCTTTTCTTGTGAATGGAACATTGACATTGAACCATAATATTACCGCTGACGGCTCGGGCTTCAGGGGCGGATCAAAAAATACGCCGAACGGATTTTCAGCCTGTGATGCTACTACTTATGCAATTGCATTGGGCACCCGTTATGCGGGAAAGGGTGAAGGAATATATTTGAATACCAATGCTGCATTTACAGGAGCACGCGGACGAATGCTGAATGCCGGCGGAGGCGGAAATGATGTGAATGCCGGTGGCGGTGGCGGTGGAAATTTTTCTGCCGGTGGTGATGGTGGTATCGGTTGGACACCTTCAGGAGTAGGTTGTGCACCGGGCGTGGGCGGACTTGGTGGAATTTCATTGAGCGGACAAATTTCCGGTGGACGAATTTTTATGGGCGGAGGCGGAGGCGGAGGTCATGAGAATGACGGAGCAGGAAGTGCAGGCGGAAACGGCGGCGGAATTATTCTGATACGGGCAAATAGCCTTGTGGTAAGCGGGTCATGCACACGAACAATTTCTGCGAACGGGATTTCACCGGCAAACGCTTCCAATGACGGAAGCGGCGGCGCGGGTGGGGGCGGATCAATTGTATTACATATCGGAACTTATACCGTTGCAGGAACTTGTCCGTTGACGATTTCTGCCAATGGAGGAAATGGTGGAAGCAGTATCACCAGTGGTGCGCATGGTGGTGGTGGTGGCGGCGGACAAGGTGCCGTGATTTTTTCCGGCGCACAACCGGGAACGAACGTTACAACACAAACGAATGCAGGAACAGGCGGTTCAAGCTGCTCGGGATGTCCGCCTGCATCGAATGGTGGTGGTGGAGTGGGACCCGACAATTCCGGCATTTTTACCAATACAAATAATCCTTTACCTGTTGAGCTGATCAATTTCACCGCAACGCTGAATGGCAACCAGGTGGATGTAAGCTGGCAAACCGCTTCTGAGATCAATAATGATTATTTTATTGTCGAGCGTGCTTCTGATCAGCAATCGGCAACTGAGCTTGGAATGGTTGATGGAAACGGCACCTCGTCGCAATTGCACAGCTATTTATTTACAGATCTTTCTCCTAACCCCGAAATGAATTATTACCGCTTGCGCCAGGTCGATTTTAATGGCGCTTTGCATTATTCAGAATGGGTTTCGGTCGAATTTATTCCGGCTGAAAATTACATTTCTATTTTCCCGAATCCTTCTTCAGGCATATTCGGCATTCAGTTTTCGGCTTACGAGGATCAAACTGTGCTCGTAACTGTTACCGATGTGACAGGTCGTTTGGTAAATGAACAACATGTGAATATTGCTATGAAAGAGCAGCTTTTCTCAACAGATATTTCTGCTCAGCCCGGTGGAATTTACTTCATCACAATCACGACCCAGCAGGCAAAATCTGTTTATCGTCTTGTGAAATATTGAGCTGTTAATCTTTATTTCATTACCGGAATATTTCCTGAAAAAAACACTACTGTCCGGAATAAATTAAATTGGATTCAGCCATATTTAATGAAAGTGCCGGCCTTAGCGGGTTTGCCGTTAAGAATTCAGCAGAAAAAATCTGCGTGAGGCGGTGCGGAAGAAAACCATTGAGCCAGGGCGGGCAAGTGTGTAAGCGCGGCTTGGTTTTCGCTCGATTTTTTCTGCTGAATTTAGGCAAACCCGCGTCAGATGGCGATTCTTTTGCTTCTTTTCTAC
>JBKJMR010000683.1:0-3612 GCA_046596275.1 Bacteroidia bacterium
CATTCGAAAATTTTAACTGGGTGATATTTTTCTTGTCGCTGGTTATAATGTTGAGCATTCTCACACTCGTTTATAAACTTATCCCGGATATTATTTCTTCAAAAAATCAGAACGCAGAGAAAAATAATGTTCACAAGAATTGATGCTTGATCCTGCCTCACCATTTGTACGCATTGATGTGTGCGAGGGCCGGTTGGCTGTTACATCGCAAAAGCAGTAAACGGGAAAAGAAAAGGCATCACACGAATTTTGGTTACGAGGTAATTTATTCCGGGCAGAAATTCTGGCTTATCCGTTTTTTATCCGTCAAATCCGTCCGATCCGTGTTCTATTCTGCTGCTACTTCAAATTCTGCTTAAAATAATCATCCGAAAGCACAGACCCGGAATTTGTATCTACTACCAGCATTCCAACACCGAATTTCATCATGTACATTCTGTTGTAAAAAATAAAAAGTCGCTGATTATTTTTTCGCCAGATCACTTTATTGATGTTATCGGCAAAGCCTTTTACTTTCGGAATTGAAAAGCTCATGTTATCGAGCGTGACTTTCAGAGCAAACTGATTTCGTTCGCCGTGAGAAGTATCGTAAACTTCAATCACATTTCCCTTAATAACTTTTGGAATGGATGTATCGCTTTCATCACGCTCATGGTTAACTATTCGCACTTTATTTTTTTCAGCTACAGTTTCTTCCGGGTGAAAATCGTCGTCGTAGTACTCTTCACTATCATCTTCTGCATCCTGCTTGAATTCAAGATCTCTTCCTGAAATGGTTTTCATGTGTTCAAGGCAACGAATTGCAAACGGACTGCGAATATCAAAATCGGATCCGCGTTGTTCAAGGCCTTTTATCACCTGCATGTCGGTAGTGTTCAATAAAAAATGCTGGTATTTTTCAAAGCTCGGCGAATCATCCGGCATAAATGTCACCGCACCGAAAACATGATAAAGTCCCGGATTTTTTTTGTCTTCAATAATTTCGGAAAGGATAGTGAGTGGCTTTTTCTTCACGCCACGCAAAACAAAAAACATGATCAATAGAGAAAAAACAATGCTGCCTACGGTAACGAGAATTGCTTCCTGGTCCATGGCACAAATGTAAAAGGAAAAAAGAAAAGGGCTGTAAAATTTTACAACCCTTTCCTGCTTTATTAAAATCGCTGTTAATGGATCGAAGGCGAATCGACAATTTTCTCTTCTTCTACATGATGCGGTTGCGGTTTTGATCCGAAAAGTCTGCCCAATCTTTTTGTTGCGTTTTCAGACATCATATACATAACCGGAAGTACAATCAACGTAAGAACAGTTGCGAAGCTTAATCCGTAGATCATCGTCCAGGAAAGTGGTCCCCAGAAAGCAACACTGTCACCACCAATGAAAATGTGCGGATTTCCTTCACTCAATAAAGTTGCAAAGTCGATGTTCAAACCAATTGCGAGCGGAACAAGTCCGAGCATTGTTGCAGTTGCAGTAAGCAATACCGGTGTCATACGAGTTTTACCTGCTTCAATAATTGCAGTGCGCGTATCCATTCCACGCTCTTTGAGGATGTCGATAAATTCCACAATGAGAATTCCATTTCGCACCACAATTCCCGCTAGCGCCACAATTCCAACTCCTGTCATTACAATCGATACATTCATTCCGAAGATCGCAAGTCCGAGGAACACGCCGATCACGCTGAATAAAATTTCAGTGATGATGATGATTGTTTTTCCAATGGAATTGAATTGCAAAACAAGGATTAAAATAATAAGCCCGACTGCGGAAAGCAATGCGCCACCAAGGAACGAAGCTGTTTCCGCCTGCTCTTCTTGTTGTCCACCCATCTTCACTTCAACACCCGGAATTTTATTTTGCAGCTTCCAGTATTCAACTTGCGAACGAACCTGTTCAGCCACTTCATTCGGATTGTAACCTGAAAGCACATTCGATTCAAGTGTGATAATTCGTTTTTGCGCTTTACGTTTTATCCCGCCATAACTAACGCCGTAATCGATATCTGCGAATGAAGAAAGCGGAACGTTGCGGATTCTTCCTCCCATATTCATATCGCGATACGTTATTTTAAGATTTCTTAAAGCATTCAGGTTATTGCGTTGTTCTTCATTGTAACGAACGTAGATCGGATATTCGTCTTTGTCATCACGGAACTTTGATGCTTCAATACCAAAAACACCGCTGCGCAATTCATTCCCGATCTGTCCGGTTGAAATTCCTTCACGGTTCGCGCGCTCACGGTTGATGGTAAATGTAATTTCCGGTTTGCTCGGCGAAACATCGCTCTTAAGCTTTTCGACTCCGGCAATCAGGTTAGAATCGGCTTCGAGATAATTTTTCAGCAATGTATCTGCTGCAATAAGATCTTCAAGCTTGTCACCTGTAAGTTCGATGCTGATTGCTTTTCCAACAGGAGGCCCGCCTTGTTCTTGTTCTACAACTATTTCAGCACCTGGAATTTTATTATTCCTGAAAGTTTCCTGCACTCGTTCCAGCACTGCGCGTGTAGATTTTCCATCGCGGTTTGCAAACTGTGTAAATGCGACTGTAACTTTTGCCTTATGCGGCTGAACAGAATTATCATTCGCCTGCGGATCACCGGTACCAACAGCAACGTTCGCGATGATAGAAGTAACCATCACCGAATCTGCACCAATTGCCCGGCGTACGAGCGTCTCTGCTTTTCGCGCCACAGAATCTGTTTTAAGCTGATCTGTTCCTACCGGCATTTCAACGTAAGCGTAAATGAAATTCGGATCAGCGATCGGGAAGAAATCCACTTTCGGCTGACGTACAATAAGCACGAATAGAGAAAGGAAGAAAAGCCCGATTGTAGAAGCAATAATTGTTTTCGGATGATTGATCGACCATACCAATCTTCTTCCATACCATTCACGGAAGCGTGGCCATGTGCTTTCCTGGAATCCGAAGATCATACGACGCAATACGTAATGATGAAGAATGATCAAAGCATAAATCACGAGGATGAAATTTCCAAAACCGGGCGCTCCGGCTGCATAACCAATTAGCGTGAACACAACGGTGAAAATGGTATACATTTTAAGCCAGCGCGGCCATTTATTATCTTTTGCTGACTTGGGATCATAGTGCCGCATGAATTGTACAGCGAAAACAGGATTAATTATGTAAGCCACAAGAAGAGATGCCACCAATGTTATGACCATCGTGACAGGTAGATAAAACATGAACTGACCAATAATGCCATCCCAAAGCATAAGCGGAATAAACGGAGCGAGCGTAGTAAGGGTTCCGGAAAGTACTGGCAGGAATACTTCACCGGCAGCAAGTTTCGCCGCGCGTACAATTCCTATTCCACGGTTTTCAAGAAAAATCCTGTGTGTGTTTTCAATAACAACGATTGCGTCATCTACTACAATTCCTAAAGCGAGCAGGAATGCAAAAAGAACGATCATATTTAGTGACCAGCCCATCCAATAAATAAACATAAACGCAATAGCCATTGATAACGGAACAGAAAGCGCAACAAAGAAAGAGTTAGTAGCACCCATAAAAAACATCAATACAATAATGACGAGTATGAATCCAATAATGATCGTATTGATAAGATCATGAAGCGTAACACGTGTC
>JBKJMR010000056.1:0-5463 GCA_046596275.1 Bacteroidia bacterium
CGGAGCTGAAAAATTTTGGCGCCGTAGGTGCGACCTGTCTATAATAAAATGAACTCTCCAATGAAAAAAGCGCCGTAGGTGCGACCTGTTCTCTCATCACACTGCAATATTGATCAACGATGATGAAATTGACGCAGACATTCACATCATCAATTATGATCTCTGCGCAAAGCCAGAAAAGAAGCCAGCAACATAACCAGCAATGCCGGCGTTTCAGTAAGTCCTGCAAGGAAACGTGCAATGCCATAAGTGCTTTCGCGCGCGCCTGTTAAAGAGCCTGCAAGATAAAAGAGTAAACCTGCTGCAAACGTTATCGCATAAGCAAGCCAGGTGATCTTCACATAATTTTTATTCGCGAACCATAATTTGATGATCGCCGCTGCTATGAAAGCGAAATAGGCAGTGAATAAAAGTGTCAACGGCCATTTTGCATAATACAAGGTCGAATAGCTTAACCCTGAAAGCCATTGCATCGATGCTGCCACGTGCGAATCGGTTTCATTGTAAAATGTAACGCGGCTTTGCTCATTTATATTGAGAAAAATAAACTCGCGGAAAAACCCGGTCGCGATATATAAAGCGATCAGCAGGACGATAAAGATCTTCGTGCGTGTTGCTTTTTTCATTGCGTGGAAACGGTTTTCGCTTTGGAGAATTTTTTAATCCAGATGAACCAAAGCAGGAATACAAATCCATACATCAGCACTTGCCAGAGATAGGTATGATTGAATTCCAGCCAGCCCGCTTTTTTATAGAGGATAATGCAAAGGCTGGTAATACGAATTACATTCATCGTGTGAATGACGACAATGCCTGCGGGGATGAACCACAGCTTATGTTTCCAGCTTCCAGGGTAGGCAATGATGAAGCTGATAAACAAAGCGAATAATGTGAGTCCGTTGCACGGATCGCCGATCCATAAACCGTGCGTTCCGTCAATGCCAATGGTTCGGATGGTTGCGTGATTACCAACGAAAGTTTCAAAGCCAATTGTCTCCAGAACAAAAACGGCCCATTGAGAAGTGTCGTTGATCACGAGTGTGTCGAGCCAGCCCCATGGATGAATAAGCCACTCATAGAGCATCATCCAGGATAAATAAATTCCCAGGAAGACGATTATAAATTTAAAAATGCGGCGTTCTGATGAGGAAAGCTTCATCAGGAATTATTCTGCAGTACGCGTGCGCAATGATTTGATTAATGCGTACGCTCCGAAAAGAATTGCAGCTCCGACAGCAAAGATAATTCCGCCGTTCACCGGAATGCACGGAGGCGGCCAGCATGGAGGACCATCTGCCGGCGGTGGAGGCGGTGGTTGTGCATGACCGGTTTGAATGCCGATCAGGATAAGTAATACTGTTGCTGTAAGGAGAAGATATTTATTCAGTCTCATTTTAGGGTTCAATTTCAGTAATAAATTTTCTTTGTAACAATTTCATCGCCTTTAGCAATGCGAACCATGTAGATTCCATGTGCGCCCGGGCTTTCAAGTGCGATTGTTTCGTTGATAACAGTCATGTTTTTCGGAGCCAAAACTTCTTGTCCGGCAACATTATAAACTGTGATTACAACATCTGATAATTCTTCAAATCCGAACTTCACAAGAATGTTTCCGTTGTTAACGAAAACTTGTGAAGATGCATCCAATGAAGGTGTAACCATTTGTTCATTCAACGGACAATTTCCGTCGCGTTCGAAATGCAAATTGAAACCATGTGTTTCACCTGCTTCATCAGCCTGATAAGAATAGGTGTCGTGGTCTTTCAAATTGATTTTTTCGCCGGTTGCAAGATCCTCCAGCCATGCGCAAGAATAGGCAGAGAAACCATTCAGACCTTTGAAAGCCAGCAATTGTTCACCCGGTGTTCCTGATTTTACATTCAATGGAATATCAAGCTTATCCTGGTTACCATCCAATGCATTCAGAAGAAGATCCTGGCCATCTTTATCTGTCGACCAGATGTTTGTTGCATCTTCATAAGGACTTGGAAGGAAAGGCATATCGAATTGAATATCACTTCCGTTATGCGCATCCGTATTGATTTGAACCACTGCTTCTCCACCTAATCCGTTGATGCCATTGCTGGATGTAATGCGCAGGTAATTTTCAGGATTTGCAGTGCGAAGGATATCCGGATTCGCAGCAGTATTTTTTACAATCTCATCGAATTTAATATTTCCTGTTGCAGTTGCAATGACCATGAATCCCTGGTTCGGAGCAATGTTTCCGCCATTCGGATTTGTAACATAAGAACCGTTTTCAACCAGGATTAGGAAGTTATTCTGAATTGTTCCTGAGTTGGTTACTACAGCAGGGAAATTGATCGGGCATGCATAAGGATTGCTTACCAGATTATATCCTGATCCAGGTCCGCCTGCGGTGATGTTGCGCAGTACAGTTCCGAAATTCGGAGTACCTCTTGTGTCGTATGGAAGTGGTGCAACAAGCTGCGACATATTATCTGACATCCAAACCATAAATCCTCTTCCGGCAGTAAGACCCTGAGCAGTAGAAGTGATGTTTGAGTAAGTGTTTGTTGCAGGATTGTACGTGCGCACAGAGAAGAAAGTAGGGCAACAAGCACTGCCATCATTTCCACCCACACCGCTCATGTAAAAACGTGCATCATTATCCCAATCTGCAAGCGTTGCATTACTAACCGGGCTTCCCAAATATTGCCAGTAAGCAGTTGCAGGACCATTGATAAATGCACCGATCGACCAGTTAGTTCCTACAAGTGAAGCACCAGGTCCGAGCGGTCCGATCTTAGCATAAGTAGTTGCGCCGGTAGCTGTGAGAATAATGCTTCCAAAAGCACTTGTTCCGAAGCTAAAACTATTCACCTGGAGAATTCCGTTGATAATGATAATTGCCGGAACAGAAACTCCGCCTGTTGAGTTATTTGAAGTAATGTTATTAAAAGTAGTTGTTGCAGATCCGTTGATGACTTGTGCAACACCACCTTCAAAAACTACTGTTCCTGATTGTGGGTTAAACGTTCCGCCATTGTGGGTGAAATTTCTTGAAAGATTAACAGCAAAAGAGCTTGCTGAAACATCAAAAGTTCCGGCAAGTAGACTGAAATCACCGGCAGCGGTAAGGTCGCGTGCAAGTGTAACCGTTGAGCTGCTGTTTATTTCAATGTTACCGAATGTTGCGCCAACTGTGCCACCGATTGTTTGCGGAATTGAACCATCAAATGCGATTGCACCTGTTGCCCCTGTTGTTATTGATCCGCCATTTGCCAGCCAGGAAGCACCGCGATGGTGATAAGTAACCGCACCGGGACTTAACGATCCTACAGTAAGTGTTGTTGTGCCCATTGCAATCTGGTCAGTCGTACAGGTTGCAGTAAACCCGTTACAATTGAATTCAATATTTCCGAAAGTTGTTCCTGTTGTACCGCCTAAAGTTTGATTGGCGGTTCCGATAAATGCAATTCTTCCTGCTGCCGCAACGTTGATAAGACCGCCATTTCCAAGCCAGGATGGCCCCCTGTGAAAGTAGATGAAGGTGCTCGGATCAAGTGTTCCGCTTGAAAGTGTAGTTGTTCCGGTAACTCTCAGGTTAGTCTGAAGCTGAACAGTTCCGCTTCCGGCAATAGTAACATTATTAAACACTTCTATCGGCCCTGTGGTACGCTGAATAGTTTGTGCTCCTGCACCGTTAAAGGTGATGGTTCCCATATTAATGGAAGTAATATTTCCGAAATTTCTCCAGCTGCCACCAACAGCAATATTATTACTTGCCCAGTCGAGTGTAACACCTGCATTGAGTGTAAAATTATTCAGCACTACAAGATTTCCATCGAGCGTTTTAGTCCCAGTCGTAGCTGTAGCAAGCACCAGGTTATAGTAAGTTGCATTTGTACACATCACCGTGGTGTATCCATTGGTCAGGTACCGGAAAAAGTTGGTAGCTGCGGAAGCGTCAATTAATCCGTTATTTATTCCGTTCGCAGAAACCTCGAGTGTAGAGCCGGCAGCATTTACCCACTTTCCTCCGGGAAAAATATTCAGGACACCGCTGGAAACGAGGGATATTACGCCATGATTCGTGACTTCGCAATTGTAAGAAACGATAAGATTACCCGTCTTAGAAATAGAAACACCCGGAGCAATAACATAATTAGCGTAGAAAAAAATCTGGCCGTTGTTATTGAGGTTATTCCCTGAATATGTGCCGGAAGCTCTGAATTGCCAGCTACCCAATCCCATTGTACTTCCGTTATTGGTAAAATTACCCCAAACCAGCATTGATAAACTGTTTAAGTTTACCACACCGGAAGGATTGATGGTTAATGTTCTTGCATTGCTGCTGGTAACGAGTGTGATGGTGTGCGTACCTGAAACAGTAACATCATCGTTATTATCAGGAATTCCATCGCTGTCCACACCTGTGAAAGTCCATGTGCCTGGTGTGCTATAATTACCGGAGGAGGCAGAAGTAAAAACCGCTGCTTTTGATGTCAAAACGAGTAAAGTACACAGTGCTAAAAGTGATAAAATTTTTTTCATTTGGGTCCAAATTAAGGCATTTACCAAAG
Organism: Bacteroidia bacterium; assembly: GCA_046596275.1. GTDB lineage: Bacteria > Bacteroidota > Bacteroidia > Palsa-965 > Palsa-965. The sequence goes on from JBKJMR010000056.1 coordinate 4,548, forward strand.
TTAATTAATTAAATTGAAAAGCGGTCTGTTTTTATTGATAATTTAGGCGTCTGAAATGAAGAAAAATATCGCGCCAAAGGGAGGTTTTTCCCTGAATGATATCAAGAAGATTCTTCCAATGATCCGCAAAAACTGGTGGATCGTTTTGCTGTTCGGTGGGATTTTTTACGTCATAGGTAGTTTTTACGTGTATAAGCTTGATAAAGTTTATGCCTCAAGCAGCTCGCTTTTATTGAAAGCGAATGAAGATTATAATCCAGGAAGTGTTATTTCGGATAATGGCAGATTCTATGGAAATGCCTCCAAAACCTTTGTTGATAATTCCAATGAGATCCGCATTCTTCAATCGCACGATTTGGTTGAAAAGGCCCTTTTGCGGCTCGATTTTGATATTTCTTATTACCTCGTCGGCAGGGTACGAACAACGGAAGTTTATGCCGGTGTGCCTTTTTCTATCAAGCCATATGTGCTTAACAATGGACTTTATGAGCAAAAGCTGTGATTCCTGATTTTTTCAGCAGATACATTTGAAATTAGTTACCTGCTGGATGATAAAGAGCTGAAAGTGCGTGGGAAATTTAATGAAGAGCTTCAGCATCCGCACATGCGTATTTTTGTCGCGAGCAAAAAGAGTCGCTCTGGTATGGCCATCATGGCTAAAAACCAGGGAAATTATATTATTCAGCCACACCGCATTCCTGATCTTACCAAAACATTTCTTTCCAATCTTACCGTTGAAAATCCGGATTATACCAATGTTTTAAAGCTCACTTCTCGTGATGTTTTGCCGGAAAGAAGCAAAAAATTCCTTGACACACTTGCTGCGGTTTACATTGAAAACTCACTCATCTCCAGGCTTGAGATGAATCAGAGCACACTTTATTTTATTGATCGCCAGCTTGATGAAGTAAGCGAT
>JBKJMR010000338.1:0-3070 GCA_046596275.1 Bacteroidia bacterium
GTTATTACGTGCCAGGTTGAACGTTCTCAATTAGGAAACCGTGAGCGTGCAATGGCGATGCTCCGCACGAAATTGTATGAAATAGAATTGCAGAAGAAAAATGCAAAGTCTGCATCAATGCGAAAGACTATTGTATCAACCGGCGATCGTTCAGCGAAAGTCCGGACATACAATTTTCCGCAGAGTCGTGTAACCGATCATCGCATTGGTTATTCGCAGCATAATCTTCCTGCATTCATGAATGGAGAGATCCAGGAAATGATCGACCAGCTTCAACTGGCAGAGAATGCGGAGCGATTGAAGGATGGAATGCAGTAAAGAATGGGACGAGGGGCGGAAAGGGGACGATGGGACGAAATGATTTTACTGTGTCTTTGTGCTCTGAGAAAAAATTGATTGAGGAAAACTTTATCTTTAAAAAATGACCCGCTCCCAGCTTCACGAACAAATTCTTAAGAAGAAAAGTTTTCTTTGTATTGGTCTCGATACCGATATCAAAAAAATTCCGAAACATCTTTTGAAAGGTGAAGATCCTGTTTTTGAATTCAACCGGCAGATCATTGAAGCGACGAACGATCTTTGTGTTTCTTACAAACCGAATCTTGCGTTTTACGAAGCGAATGGTGTGGCAGGATTGCAAAGTCTTGAGAAGACAATGAAAATTATCCCGGAAGAAATTTTTTCTATCGCTGATGCAAAACGCGGTGATATCGGGAATACATCTACCATGTATGCGCGTGCCATGTTTGAGAATTACGGATTTGATTCTGTAACGGTAGCGCCCTATATGGGAAGCGATTCGGTAAAGCCATTTTTAGGTTACTATGATAAATGGGTAATTCTTCTTGCGCTTACATCCAACGAAGGAGCTTTTGACTTTCAATTATTACAATTGGCAAAAGGCGGAACGTTGTATGAAGAAGTGCTGAAGAAATCAAAAACATGGGGCACTGCAGATAATATGATGTTTGTTGTAGGTGCAACCAAAGCAGAATATTTAGCGCAGATAAGAAAAATTATTCCCGAACATTTTTTATTGGTGCCGGGAGTAGGCGCGCAGGGCGGATCATTAGCAGATGTTGCGAAATACGGAATGAACAAGCAATGTGGATTGCTGGTGAATGTTTCTCGTTCGATCTTGTATGCAAGCGGGGGAGAAGATTTTGCAGAGAAGGCGAGAGCGGAGGCGATGAAGATTCAGTCGGAGATGGCGGGGTTGCTGGAAAGATAATTACGAATTACTGAATTACCGATTACCGATTATCTGGTTGTGTAACTGAATTCGTGATTGCCGTTATTCCGGTTTCACTCTCAATAATTTCCCTACAGCTTCAAACTTCCTTATCAATAAAAAGCCGATCATTATTTTCACAAGGCTTACTCCGAAATACCAGGATTCTTTCGGATCGTAGTCATTGTGCTTTAAGCTTTCTTTAAAAAGAAAAAGTCCCTGGTTAAGCAAGACCGGAATATTATCGATGATCAATAAGCCACCGATAATAATGCAGGCGAGCTGAAGAATATTATTTGCCGTCAACTCACCGAGGGTAATTTTTTCTCCTTCAAAGCCTTTGTCAAGTCGCAGCTTATCTACGATAAAATCAACTTTAAACAGAAGCAAAACAAAAAGCGAGACAGAAATTGCAAGGATCACTGCTGCTACAAATACCGCTGGGCCTGACCAAAAATTTCCGGAGCTATACGTGAAAAAACCAACAAGCTGGGGGAGCGTTGCCGGTATAATTGTGAATAAACAAATGATCAAAGAATAAAGTCCGAAGAGCTTTACCAGTAAGCGAAAAAAATCTTTGTGCGACATATATTTCTTATTAAGTAATTGAAAGTTGATACGTATTTTTTTAATGTTTAATAGCGCACTAACTTGATATGTGCTTTTGTGCTATCGCTAAATAATTCAAGCTCCTTTTCGTTCAGCTTCAGGATATTTAATTTGATCATTACTTTCTTTGTATCATTTATTGAATCAAGTGTTTTCCCATCTATGAAATCTTTTGATACAACAAGCGAATAATTTATAGTTATTGTCTTTGCGATCTTATCGCTGGTAAAATGTCCTGCCAGCAGATTCGCGGGTTTTCCATTTACGTAAGACACAAATGACACCGAATCGTTTTCGAAAAAAGACATTGTATCAATAATTGACATTCCGGTCGAATTCTCCATATTGTTAATCCTCCACCTGCCCAAAATCAAATTTGTGTCTGGTGCACTGTTACAAGAACAGATGATGAATGTAAGAAAAGCTATTATATAGTTTTTCATTTTTCAATATTTGCTTCTTCTTGTGGATTTTAATGACAGGTTGAATGAAAACATAGACAAAGCGCAAAGCAATTAAAGGCGGCTCATAAATAAATATAGGCTATTTTTTTCCGGCGCGAACCTAAATCAAATTTGGCCGTATTGATTTGATGATACCGTTAGATTTCCTTCTTCATCAAAAAGTCTTCCTGCAAATCTCTTCCCAGCGTAAAAATCGTTTCACCGAATTTCTCAAAACCTTCCCGCTCATAAAAAGCAACAGCACGTAGATTTTTCTTCCACACACCGAGCCAGATAATTTTCTTTCCCTGCGTTTTTGAAAAATCAACCAGGTGTTCAATCAATGCCGCGCCGATCTTTTGTGATTGTAGCTTTTTATCCACATACAAACGCTCGATCTCAATTGCCTGTTTTCCGTTCAGCTGCGTCGGGCTTGTTGAAGTACCGAGCTTTGCGTAGCCTGCAATTTTATCGTCAAGCATTGCAAGGAAGATGGACGTATTTTTTGTGTTGATCTCTTTCCGTATTTCTTCTTCCGTAAAATGTTCTGCAATGTATTGTTGCATGTCTTCCGCTGTATTGGCATAGGCATATGCTTCTTGAAACGCTGTGGCGCTGAACTCGGAAAGCGCTTGTGCATGTTCGGGAAGCGCTGTAATGATCTGCACAGACATATGATGGAAGTTTTGGTTTTCAAAATTAATCATAATGTTTTGGCGCTTTACCAATAGTATAGTCGTTTGCAAACGCTTACAAACGTTTACAAACGGATATAAACGTTTAATCC
>JBKJMR010000417.1:0-3586 GCA_046596275.1 Bacteroidia bacterium
GTCCCACAAAAGTGAAAGTTTGTAAGCACGCACAGCGATATAAACAAAAAGCAGGATGCATGGAATGATGATCCACCACCGGGAAATAATTGTGATGATATATTGCCTGTTGCGATCGTTAACCATAAACACGATTATTGAGCAACACGATTAATATATCTCACCGAAAAATCATCTATCCTGAAATCCGCATCACACGTATTAAATGCGTAAATAAAAACCTGGTCGCCCGGCAATAAATCTGTTTGTACAGTGTGCCAAAAATCAATTGTATTCCATTCTTTTTCATTGTGCATCAGCCAGGCAAGATAGGCTCCTTTCCAATAATCAGCGCCCCCGCTTTTTATGGAAATGGCCAGCTTGGCATTTGTCCGGATATCATCAGGCCATATGTACAATTTGCACGCAATGATGCTTCCCGCGCGCAACGTATCCGTCAATGTATCGGCGAATCCTCCGGAATAAATTATGCTTTTACTTACCAGTTCCGAATACATTCCGGAATGACCGGGAGCTTTATTCACTCTGTCTTTCTCCTCGAAATTTTTTGTCCCGAGATTTTTTAATTCAACGATTGAAGTTTTGACCGTGTTTCTGTAAAGATGCTTTCCTTCACTTTCCCACAGGACTTTATATTCCGCAGAAGGTTCCTGATCGTTACTGTCCAGTCTGAGATAATAATCGGCACCGGGTTGAAAGCCTGTTTCACCATATAAAGTATAAGCGAGTCCTGTTGCTTTTTCTGCGAATACGTAATAATTATAAACCGGGTAATCCAGGAAAGAAACCGCCACAATAGCTTGCCTTCCTTCCGATTTCAACTGGTGCGAATCTTCTATAATTTTTTCGACTGCTTCTTTTGTATGGGCATTAAAAGGCCAAAGCAATGTACGATCCAGGTTAAGCAATAGAAAAAAACAAGCTACAGGAAATGCAAGAAGAATTCCCGCAGACCATTTTCTCAGTGGTAAAAAATTTCCATTTGTAAAAAAACAAATCGTTAGGAACAACGGAAACAATACAAGAAAATACAATGCCGCACGGTCCGCAGAAAATGGAACCTGCATCAGTTCATGCTGCAGCCAGATTGCAGAGCCACAACCAAACATCACAAGAAAAAGAAAAACAGAAAACCAATTCAAAGGAGTGAACCTGTTTCTTTTTAAGCGAACAACAATTATTATTCCGCAGCCAATAAAAAGTAATAGCGTTAACCCGGTAAGCAAAATATAAAATACATCTGCCGAATGTACAATCGGTCCGCAGCTGAAATCGAGTAGCGAATGAATTGTGTTTTCCCAAAAACCATCTTCTCCCCCGAAATTAAAATTTCCAACAGCCCGCATCTTTAACATCATGCGTGTAAACCAGGAAGTGTAAAAGACTACCAGTATTGCCATTAAAACATACGAGAGAATTTTTGGTAATTTTTCTTTCCAATTGAATTTCCCGGTAAAGATCGGAAGCAATGCATGAAGGAAAAAAAACAGGTTAAACAACAGGAAAAAATTAAGCAAGGTATAATTTGCACTAATAGCGAGCGCGAAAGCAACAAGCGCAGTTCCGCCATACACCAGGATCTTTCCTGTTTCGAGATAACGGAATAAATAATAAAGCCCGGTCATTAGTAATCCCATCGATAATCCATATCCGCGGGCCAATCCAAAAAAATCTACGAGGAAAGTGTTGCAAATTAAAACCACGAATGCAGCGACACCCATCCAGCTATCATGGAAAATCTTCTTTATAATTTTAATGCTAAAAACTATATAAAGAAGTCCGGCAAAAACATTCGGCCAGCGAAAAGAAAATTCAGACGCGCCGAACCAATCCATGTTTAAGCGACACAGCCAGCTATTGAGCAAATGATTATTTGTCCAGTTAACATCGTTGATCGTTGACCACGGCTGTGCGGCATATTCTAAAACCGTATGCGCTTCATCGTGCGTGAAAGAAACACAAAACGCCCGTGCCAGAATGTATAAAAACAAAGCTGCGCCGATAAATATCAGTGCAGCTTCGGAACGTTTCATGTTTAAAATCATACTACGCTTTTAAATCAGGACAAATCCATTTCAGGGATTTCACCTTCTACAATTAATGTTCCGGCAGTGGCTTTTTTAATTTCCTCCACGGTTACGCCAGGCGCGCGTTCGAGCAGCTTAAATCCTTTTCCGGGAATTACTTCGACTACTGCAAGCTCTGTTACAATCTTGCGCACACATTTTACACCGGTCAACGGCAAGGAACATGCAGGCAATAATTTAGATTCGCCCGCTTTGTTCACATGCTGCATGGCGACAATAATATTTTTAGCAGCAGCAACAAGATCCATTGCGCCGCCCATTCCTTTTACCATCTTGCCCGGAATTTTCCAGTTGGCAATATCGCCGGTCTCACTCACTTCCATCGCACCAAGAATAGTAAGATCAACTTTTCCCGCGCGAATCATACCGAAGCTTAACGCAGAATCGAAATACGAAGTGCCCGGAACTTCTGTGATGGTTTGTTTACCCGCATTGATAAGATCAGGATCTTCTTCTCCTTCGAAAGGAAATGGTCCCATGCCCAGCATTCCATTTTCAGATTGCAGCGTAACATTTACTCCCTTAGGAATATAATTCGCCACAAGCGTAGGAATACCAATGCCAAGATTCACATAATATCCGTCCTTAACTTCTTTCGCGATTCTTTTTGCAATTCCGTTTTTATCAAGCATGGTGGTAGTGGTGATTGGTGTCCGCCGCGGCGGAGGTGATTGCTGATTAGTGATCCTTCGACAAGCTCAGGAGTGATTGGTAAAAAAATTAACTCATTAGCAAATTAGCACATTAGCACATTTACTCTTCGTGGATAATTGAAATCGGTCCGGAGTTTGCTTGCCAGTCGATTTGAATTTTATGTATTTCACTTTTGTTTAAAGGAAAGGTGCGTTGTACATAAATTCCTCCTGCATTGTGAAAAATTAATTCGTTTGCTACACGTTCCATTAAAACTCCCGTTGCCTGCATGTAACGTGTTGCAACTTTACGGCAAAGCAGGTAAAATTTATTTCCACTTGCATTCATCACACACACTTCATATTTATGCGGATCAACCGTCTGCGGAAGATAAAGGTGATCACCTTCTGAATCAATGTATGGTTTCATGCTGATCTGGTAATTTAATAATCTTGTAACTGGGTAATTTAAAAATGATTGGTGACTTTTTTAATCATTAGGTACGTTTCGCAAACGTACCTGATGATTAAAAAGAATTATTTTTTCCTTACAGTTCTTTGTTCGATTCGTTTTTCGAAATTTTCTCCTTTGAAAACGCGGTGAACGTAAATGCCGGGGACGTGGATGCCATCCGGATCGAGTTCGCCTGCTTCTACGATTTCTTCTACTTCGGCGATCGTTGTTTTTCCGGCCATCGCCATTGGTACGTTAAAGTTGCGCGTGGTTTTGCGGAATACAAGATTTCCATGCGTGTCGGCTTTCCATGCTTTTACAATTGCGAATTCGGCATCAAACGCATATTCCATTAAATATTCAATGCCGTTGAAGATGCGCGTTTCTTTTCCGATTGCAACTTCTGTTCCAAC
>JBKJMR010000550.1:0-2649 GCA_046596275.1 Bacteroidia bacterium
TAAATTTTCGCAAAAAAATAACGAGGAGAAGAAAAAAGAGAAACGTTCCGATTGCCCAATAAATGGCAGAAAGTAAAATTGCAACCGGGTTAGTAAAGGAAGAGAAGAGGCTTATATATTCTGACAGTTTGGATCCCATCGAAAAAATCCGTGTTAGAATTTACGATGTTCACGCACATAAGCAGTAATATATTCTACGATCGTTTTTGTATCTGTCCCCGGAGGAAATAATGTACCTACACCAGCTTCATTCAGCTTTTTCATATCGGCATCCGGAATAATACCACCGCCTGTAAGCAAAACATCATGCAGCCCTTTTTCTTTCATCATATTCATGATCTTCGGAAAAACAGTCATGTGCGCACCTGATAAAATGCTGATGCCGATTACATCCACATCTTCCTGCAAGGCTGCATTCACAACCATTTCAGGTGTCTGGCGCAAACCGGTATAGATCACTTCCATTCCTGCATCACGCAAAAAAGAAGCAATAACCTTAGCACCGCGATCATGGCCATCCAATCCAACTTTCGCCACTAAAACACGTATCGGTCGATTCATGGGTGCTAAGGTAATTTGAATTTTGTTTTATTCGACAGCGAAAAACCAGTGTTTAAGATTGCCGGAAATAACAACTTATTTTCCTTCATTTTAATTGTGAATTCAAAAGTGATTGGCCTATTTTTGTTTTAATCACATACACACTTACACTAACCATTAAACTTTTTATCATGCAAGCAATTCAACATTACTACAATCTTGTAGAAGAAGTTATCCGCGATTTAGGAGTAGATCCTGCTATTACGCGCGGTGAGCAGCCAGGACAATGGAACATGCGACTTGGTTCTGCCAGCGTTTGGATCGATGTTTTTCAATCGAAAGATGCACAGGGAAATTTAATCGATTACGGTTACCTGCAGATCTTAGCACCTGTTTGTGAAGTGCCGAAAGACAAGGCTGCTGAGTTCACACTGGAATTGTTGCAAACGAATCACACACTTTATGGCGTTGCATTTACTGTATACGCAGATAAAGCATATATCAAATCCATCCGTGAGCTCGATGGACTTGATAAATCAGAAGTGCGCGCAACATTCGACCGCGTAGGAATTTACGCCGACGATCATGATGACAGATTAAAAGCAAAATATTTCCCTGTAACAGGAGGAAGAGGGTAAAAAAGAGTTGTCAGTCGTCGCCCTCGATACATCTCGTCAGAATAGGCTTTGTTTTTTGCAAGCAAGATATTCTCTGACGAGACACTCGGTCTGACAATTCAGTTTTCGTAAAGAATAGTCAGTATCAGTCTTCAGGAAAAGAATGAAAACGTAAAACGGAGTCGAATTAAATCGAACTCCGTTTTACGTTTTAAGTAAATCCGGAACCCGAAACCATGAACCCGGAATGTTCAATGTCAAACAAATCCGCCGCGGCGGATACAATGAACAAGGAAAAGAAACCCGAAACCCGAAACTTTTTTAACTCACAACCCGAAACTCACAACCCGAAACTTTTTTTAACTCACAACCCGAAACTCAGAACCCGAAACTAATCAACCTCATACTCCGGAAAACTCACATAAAAAGTTGTTCCTTTTCCCTTTGATGTTTCGAACCAGATTTGTCCGTTGCAGGTTTCGACAATGTTTTTAACCATCGCAAGACCTAATCCCATGCCGTGTGTTTTTGTGGTGAAGTTCGGCACGAAAATTTTATCAAACACTTCATCCGCAATTCCGCTTCCGTTATCTTTTACTGCAACAATGAAATTATGATGTTGCTTCGATAACGTAATGTCAATTCTGCCTTTACGCTCTTCCGGAATAGCTTGAATTGCATTTCGGAAAAGATTATTAAACACACGAAGCAATTGTTCTTTGTCGGCGTAGATCCATGCATGTGTTAATCCATTATCATGGAAAATAAATTCGGTATCCTCGCTCGTTTCACTGAAAAGATCAATTGCAGTTCCTGTTACAACACGCAGATCCATCGCTTCATTTGTCGGCTTCGGCATTTTTGCGAAATCGGAGAATGCGGTTGCGATCGTTGCAAGCGTATCAATCTGTTCGATCATTGTTTTTGAAAGACGTTCCACTTTCTGATCGATATCAGGTGCTTTATCTGCGTAAGCGCGTTGCAGCAATTGAATGCTCAGGCGCATAGGTGTAAGCGGATTTTTAATTTCGTGCGCCACCTGTTTGGCCATTTCTCTCCACGCACTTTCACGCTCACTCTGCGCAAGCAATTCAGCGCTGGCTGCCAATTCATGGATCATACGATTGTATTCGGCAACAAGACTTCCGATCTCATCTTTATTTTTCCATTCGATCTGATCGGAAGTTTTACCAAGCTTCACCTGGCGCATTTTTTCCTGGATGAGACGAAGCGGATGTGTGAGGTAATTCGAAATGAAAATCGCTGCAAGAACCGATAATGCGAAAAGCAATACATACACATTGATCAGCGCAACAAGGAAAGAGGAAATTTCTTTTTCCAGATCACTTTGTTTTGCGAAATACGGAATGTTGAGATAGGCTTGCAATTCACCCGCTTTGTTTTTCACCGGCAAATAAGCGGAGAGATAAGCAAGGTTGCCGATATTCTCATCATGAATGAATTCTGATTTTTTATCAAGGCTGATCTGCAA
>JBKJMR010000561.1:0-3690 GCA_046596275.1 Bacteroidia bacterium
ATTTGCCGTTCTCCATTGGCAGAAGGCGTATTAAGACATAAGCTTGAACTGGCAGGAATAAAAAATATCAAGGTTGATTCAGCAGGTACTTCTGATTATCACGTTGGAGATCAGCCGGATTCACGCTCGGCACAAAATGCAAAGAAACATGGCATTGATATTTCCAATTTATGCGGACGACAGTTTACCGTTAAAGATTTTGATGTATTCGATCAAATATTTGTGATGGATGCTTCGAATTTTAAAAATGTAATTTCTCTCGCGAGAAATGAATCGGACAAAGCGAAAGTGGATTTACTGCTGAATGCAAAATGGCCGGGAAAAAACATGGCTGTTCCGGATCCGTATTATGGAAGTGGTGATGGATTTGAAAAAGTTTTTCAATTAGTTGAACAGGCTTGCGATGAAATAGTGAAAAAAGTTGCCGCTGATCAGTAGGCAGTGGTCAGTTAAATTTACTCAATACACAATACTCAATACACAATACTCAATACACAATTATGCCTGGAATTCTATATTTAGTACCTGTACCACTAGGAGATGAAAGTTCGCCTTCGGAAGTTTTACCTGTTTCTGCTTTGAATATTCTTCGTGAGCTGAAAGAATTTGTGGTGGAAAATGAAAAATCGGCGCGCGCGTTTCTGAAAAAAGCAGGAACAAAAATCCCGATGCCGGAGCTGATTCTTCACCCGATGGGAAAACATATTTCACCGGTTGAAATGAATTCCTATCTCAATGCTGCAAAAAGAGGCGGATCGATCGGCGTACTTTCTGAAGCTGGTTGTCCGGGCATTGCAGATCCCGGTGCACGCATTGTGCAGATGGCGCATAAAGAAGGAATAAAAGTTGTGCCGCTGGTCGGACCTTCTTCTATTTTATTGGCGTTGATGGGTTCGGGATTCAGCGGACAGGAATTTCACTTTCACGGTTATATTCCGATTGACAAAACCGAACGTTCAACTTTCATTAAGTTTATGGAAAAGGAAACGTTGAAATATGGCACAACTCACTTTTTTATTGAAACGCCATTCCGCAACAATAACATGCTCGAGGATTTGCTGAAATCGCTTGATAACAAAACCAAACTTTGTATCGCATGTGATTTGAGCCTGCCAACTGAATTCATCCGCACTTCAACAGTAAGCGATTGGAAAATAAATCCGGGTAAAGAAGATATTCATAAACGACCGGCTGTGTTTTTAATAGGGAAATAGGTATTGGTGTCCGCCGCGTCGGAGGTGATTGGTGCTAATAGGATCATTATTTCTACCAACTGACAATTGACTACTGACCACTGATTTCCAGGTTGCGGATACTTTCAACAATGAGCTCGTCGAAATGCGTTTCAAGGGCTTCATTCGTTCCGCGGATTTTCGCGACGACTGAACTGGCCCATTCTAAATATTCTTTTCTTCGCTGCACACTCCAATCACCGGGAGGCGCGTAAAGAATATCATATACATTACAGATTTTATCGCTGATACGAATGACCTTCGCTTCATCAGAAAGATTTGTGCACGATATGAGCTGCTGACGTTTGCGCTCTTCTTTGGGAAGCGACATGTTGTCGGTCAGTTCAATTACAATACCTGTGATACGATGTCCGAAACGTTCGTTTAATTCTTCCGCAGTTGTATCTGTATCTTCCAGCACATCATGCAAAACGGCGGCCATCAGGATTTCATGATCAGTAATATTTCCTGAGTGCGCAAGCAAATGCATTACTTCAACCGGATGATTGATATAAGGAGTAACGCCATCTTTGCGAAATTGTCCGGCGTGACTTGTTGCTGCGAATAATATTGCGTCAATTAATTCCTTCATCGTAAGATCACATCATCAATTACATTTCCGCCGGCTTCATCATTAAGCAATTTTATCATTTTGGATTTGCCGTATGAAAGTTCTTCCCGCAAAGCAGCAGAAGTGAGCTCTACAAAAAGAACACGATTTTCAATGTGAATTTTTTTTGTGTATTTCACTATTACTGCGCCCATCACTTTTTCCCAGCCATTGATCAGCTTCATCTCGTCAATCTTCCCCTGCAGCCGGTACGTACGCATCATCTCCTCGATCGCCTGCTTCAGGGTGTACTCATTACTTTTCTTCAAAGCCATAGTACAAAGTTAACGGGAAAAGGGAAAAAAGGTGATTGGTTGGTGGTGATTGGTTCAAGGTGATTGGTGATAAGTAAAAATTCATCAACAAATCAGTCGTTCGGACGCATCCAGTAAATTTTTAGAAGTGTTTAGTCGAAAAATAATGGATAAATCTTCAATTTAAATAACATTCTGTTTTTGAGAAATTTGTTCTAACTTCCAACTCCCAGACTACAATAAATTTTTACCAAAATATTGCCTTACAACACTTTATAACCACCTTTTTGCCCAATCACCTCCGCCGCGGCGGACATCTCCGCCGCGGCGGACACCAATCACCCCTCCCCTGAGCAAGTAAGAAATTATTCAGAAAATTTCACTTTATTTGACAAATACTAGAATTAGGCAAAATCAAACTGTATCTTTAATGAATCCGGTTGTTATAGGGATGGCAATATCCTATCAGCAATGTCCAAATCCTAAAAATTTGGTATATTAGCCGGTCTGGCAAACACTTATAGAACTATGACTAAACGAATTACTCTCATTCTCGCAGCCGCTGCTTTGTGTTTTTCACCGCTTTTTTCGCAAGTGGTTACACCAACTGACAATGGCGATGGTATCGATTCTCTCGAAGGCTTCCAGGCTGATGTTGCTTTAAAGCACACCGGCGAAGCGCACGATCACCTCGAAGCTGCCAACCAATTGGCTCTCGCACAACGAGATTATATCGACCGAAAATTCGAACTCGGGAAATATGACCCTCGTTATTTTCCGTCCAACCTGAAACAAAACAATCCCGTTTTCCCTGTTGCAGCGTGTACAAACGTTGACTTTGAAACCGGCGATTTTACCGGCTGGGGTGGAGCTATCGGAGATAATAACTCCAGCTCTTTCGGACCACTTTCTAATATTCAAACCGGAATTTATTCTACTGTTCCGAATGAGGCGCTTGCAAATTCAAATGCAAGACATACTATTATGTCCAATGCATTCGGACCGGATCCTTATGGTGGATTCCCTGTAGTTCCGGCAAATGGCGGAACTTATGCTGTTCGTTTAGGTGGAACAACTCCTAATTATCAGGGGGAATATGTCGAGCAAACATTTACAGTTTCTCCAAGTTCAACAAGTTTTGCTTACCAGTACGCGTGTGTACTCTGGAGCGGTGGTCACCCGCCGGCACAACAGCCTTATTTCCGTATCGAAGTACTTGATCAGAATGGTAACCCGATTTCTCCCTGCACGCAGCTTTATGTAACTGCAGGTTCTGATGCGCTTCAGCAGGGATTTTTCCAGTACGGTCCTGATCCGGACATTTATTACAAACCTTGGACAGCTGTAAATTTCGATTTATCTGCATTCGTAAACCAAAATGTTACTGTTCGTTTTACAGTTGCAGGTTGTACACAATCAGGTCACTGGGGTTATGCTTACATCGATTGTTCCTGCTCTTCACTTGCTGCTACGGTTAACTTCTGTCCGGGAAATAACTTCCTTTTCTTAAACGCTCCGTCAGGTTACGGTTCTTACCAGTGGTTTGATCCGAATCATACAGCAATTCCTGGTGCAACCAATGACACATTGCTTG
>JBKJMR010000630.1:0-3607 GCA_046596275.1 Bacteroidia bacterium
AAAACAACCTCATCTCAGCATTCAACTTTGATATCCAGGGAGAAGCTGTGGTCGGCGAATTGCGCTACCAAACTATCGGTACAGCTCCAAACCGGACGCTTGTTGTTCAATGGATGAATTATGATGCATATCAAAGCGTAGTAAATTCGGACGTTTATAATTTCCAGATTCGTTTAAGTGAAACAACAAACCAGGTCAATATTGTTTACGGGTCTTATACATGCGCGTCGGGTATACGTTTTGCACAAGTAGGTCTTCGCGGTAACTCGAATGCTGACTTTAATAACATTTCGATTACAAATGGTTCACAAACATGGGCCACTCCAATTGCAGGAGCAACTAATGCTGCAACTGCTGAGATCAATAATACTCCGCTACTTATTCCCACATCCGGACAAACCTACACCTTTACACAACCTGCGGCAGCATTGCCTCCGGTTAATCTTGTGTTTTCAGGGGTAACTTCGACCGGAATGACGCTTACCTGGACTGACAATTCCACAGATGAGGGCAGCTTCCAGGTCTTTCGTTCTATAGATAATATCACGTTCACACTTGTGAATACCCAGGCAACAACAAGTGCAGCAACAACAGGAACTCCATACACTTATGTTGCAACCGGCCTGTTCAGCAACCAGATCTATTACTGGCGGATAATTGCAGCAAATGCAAATTGCGGAGGAACACCATTAACAGGAAATCAGACCACCCTTACCGGTACAATGTGCGGCACTTATACGATTGGGCCCACAGGTGCATACACTTCACTCACGGCGGCTGTTGCGGCTGTTGCGACAAATGGCGTAAACTGTCCCTTAATCTTTGAATTCCAGGCAGCTTATGTGAGCACAGTAGAAACTTTTCCTATCGTAATCCCTTTCCTTGGAAATGGTCCTGCAGCTTCTATCACAGCTCGTCCGGAGCTTGGTGCAACAAACCTTTCTATTACAAGTGCTTCATCTCAAACCATTGACTTTAACGGAACATCCTATTTCACTTTTGATGGTCGTCCGGGTGGCGTAGGAACGGTTCGTCACCTGACCATTGAAAACACTTCGCTTACAGGTAATGCTGTTCGGTATATTAACGGAGCAATAAATTCCGGTTTCAACTATTGCAATATCCGCGGAGTAACTACCGGCACAACTAATGGTGTTGTCCTTTTCTCTACTGCTTCTACAGCATTGGGAAACAGCAATAACAGCATTGTAAATTGTGACTTGTATGACGGCGCAACTCAGCCAAATAACCTGGTGTATGCATCTAACGCTTCCGCATTGTTAAATACAGGAAACATAATTTCGAACAATACCATTCACGATTGGTTTAGTGCAACTGCTCTGTCGGCGGCAATTAACGTAGCAACAGGTAATACAGCCTGGACGATCAGCGACAACAGCTTTTACCAGAGCGCAACACGTACCTATACCACAGGTACCACGCACTACGGTATTTATATCAATTCGACCACAACAAATACAGGCGCTTACATTATAACCGGCAATTTTGTTGGTGGAACAGCAGCGCTTTGCGGAGGAACTGCCTATACCATGGCCGGAACGGTAGCAACTCGTTTTGTTGCAATTAATATTACCACAACCGCAGGCGGAACATCAAGCGTGCAGGGAAATACAATCAGGAATTTCAACCTCGCAACGTCAAGCGGAACAACTACTGCCAACGGAATCTGGTGCGGTATCAACATCACCGGAACAGGAGCAAATGTGAATGTGGGGACAATTTTACCAAACATCATCGGTAGCAATTTGTCAACCGGCCAAATCATTACCACCACATCAGGTACAGGTGGAATGACAATTGGTATCAATTCCAGCGCATCAGGTAACATTGATATACGCAATAACCAGATTGGCGGAATTACAGCAAACACAACAGTTGCGACGATATCAAGCAGCATCTATGGTATTCAGACAACCTCTGGTGCTTTAGTTACAATTTCGGGTAATATAATTGGAAGCACAACTGTTGCCAGCAGCTTTATCAATGCAATTTCTACAGGCGCAACAGGCGGTCATGTAACGGGCATTTTGTCTTCCTTCACTACTACAGCCACGATTTCGGGGAATACCATCATGAACCTGACCAATCAATATGCCGGAACGTCTACAACCGGCCAGGTACGTGGGATTACAGCAACAGGCGGTACAAACACTATCACCGGAAATACAATCGGTGCATTGTTAAACATGTCGCCACAAGTAGGAACAGGAACTTCAGCTGCGGTACTCGGCATTAACTGCTCTTCTACCTCCACTACACAAACGATCAGCCAAAATATAATTTCCGGGCTTGCAAGCGGTAATGCTACGGCTGCCGTTCAGGTGACCGGTATTAACTACAGTGGATCATCAACAGGTGTTAATGCTGTTTTCCGTAATACGATTTCTGCGCTTGGAGCAGCCAGCTCTGGTGTAGCAGTTATTAATGGAATCACAATTACAACCGGTGTTGCGACTTATTATAACAACTTCATTAATCTTGGAGTTGATATTACAGGTGCACCGTTGACAGCGTCACATGAATACAATGGTATTCTTAAATCTGCTACAACGAATAACAAATTCTATTACAATACTATTTCGATCGCAGGATCAGGTGTGAATGCCGGAGCAGCAAACTCTTATGCATTCCGCAGAACCGGTACAGGTGTAGATACGGTGAAAAATAATATTCTGTATAACAACCGCTCAAACGGCGCTTCTACAGGAATTCATTATTCAGTTGCAATCAATAATACAACTACATACGTAGCAAATAACAATGTCATTTACGGTAATGGTGTTGGTTATATGCTCGGACTTGTAAACACAACTCCTTATTCTTCACTCAGTGCGTGGTCGGGAGCAACTTCGCAGGATTTGAATTCGTATTCTGTTGATCCGACATTCATTTCCCCTACCAATTTGCATATCAATAATGCTACACCTTCCGCATTAGAATCCCGTGGAGTTGTCATTAGCGGAATCACGAATGATTATGATAACGATGTTCGCCCGGGTCCAATAGCGTCTGTAAACGGCGGTGGCACCATGCCGGATATCGGAGCTGATGAATTTGACGGAATTCCATTGTCAATTGACATGGGTATTTCTGCCCTTTTCCTACCTTCTGCTTCCGGTTGTCACGGTGCATCTGATTCTGTAACTTTTGTATTGAAAAACTTTAGTTCACAGACGATCAATTTCGCAATCAATCCTGTTACAATAAATTCAGCTGTATCCGGTCCGAATCCAATGGCGTTCGCACCTGTTACAATTAACTCCGGAACACTTGCGGGTAATTCTACCATGAACATTACAGTTAGCACAACATATAATATGACCGCTGCTGGTGTTTATGGATTCACTGCAACTGCAACAACAACAGGTGATGCCATTTCCTCAAATGACGCGCTTGCTTCGGTTAATATTAATGTTTCAGGTGGAACGGTAACAGCATCCGCAACAAACATTTGCAACGGAGATAATGTAA
This sequence comes from Bacteroidia bacterium, assembly GCA_046596275.1. Classification (GTDB taxonomy): domain Bacteria; phylum Bacteroidota; class Bacteroidia; order Palsa-965; family Palsa-965. The sequence goes on from JBKJMR010000630.1 coordinate 3,493, forward strand.
CGCTGACTGCTTCCGGCTATACAAACGGAGGAAGCATTCAATGGCAAAACTCCCCTGATGGAGTTACCTGGACAAACATCATTGGGGCCACTTCCAATCCCTATGTTGATTCACC
>JBKJMR010000674.1:0-4826 GCA_046596275.1 Bacteroidia bacterium
ATTATTAATTTCAGCTAACGGACGGCTAAATGATTCTTCAACATGTTCGGCAGCATATTCACTGTCTTTTCTGACATCCAATACAATGCTTTCTCCAATGCTAAGCTCATCCTTAAACTGGGCCGCTGTGATACGGTTAACCGTGTCAATCTCTTTTCCTGCTTTTATCCATGCATCCAAACCACCTTCGAGATACCCGATAACATTATCGAAACCAACACGCGCTAAACGTGTAACCGATTCTTCTTCTTCACCTGCGCTTGTAACCAGGATAATCGGTTGTTTTACATCAACAAGCAAAGCGCCAACCCATGGTGCAAAATCTCCTTGCAACCCGATATTGATCGAACGGGGGATAAAACCTTTTTGAAAATCCGCCGCATCACGTATATCCAGGATAATCGCTTCAGACATAACTGCCATTAACTCTTCGATCTTATCAGGAGATAAAGCAACGAGTCCCTTTTTAAGAATCGTATCAAAACTTTCAATTCCTTTTTTGTTCATCGCGACATTCATTCCGAAATAGCCCGGGGGCGGCATCAACCCTTCTGTAACAGCTTTAACAAACGCTTCTTTATTAGGTTGGTTCAGCGCATAGTTCATTTTTTTCTGGTTGCCCAATGTATCAACCGTTTCTTTCATCATGTTTTTTCCGCAAGCGCTGCCGGCGCCATGTGCCGGATAAACAATAACATCATCTGCCAACGGCATTATTTTATTGTTTAACGAATCGTATAATAAACCGGCCAATTCATCTTGTGTCATGGAAGCGGCTTTTTGTGCCAGATCCGGGCGGCCAACATCACCTAAAAATAAAGTGTCGCCACTGAACAAGGCATAATCTTTACCGCTTTCATCTCTTAATAAGAAACAAGTGCTTTCCATAGTATGGCCGGGAGTATGAAGAACTTTTATGGTAACGTTACCAAGCTTAAATTCTTCGCCGTCTTTTGCAGAGATAAAATCGAATTCGGCTTTTGCATTTGGTCCGTAGACTATTGAAGCACCTGTTTTTTTACTCAGGTCTAAATGCCCTGACACAAAATCGGCATGAAAGTGTGTTTCAAAAACATACTTAATTTTTACATCATCTTTATTAGCACGGTCAATGTATGGCTGCACTTCCCTGAGCGGATCTATAATTGCCGCTTCACCATTTGATGTGATGTAATAAGCGCCCTGTGCCAGGCAGCCGGTATAAATTTGCTCTACTTTCATGTCGGTTATTTTTATTGGGTAATCTTACTTCAAATTCACAGTACAAAGTTAGTTTGCCGTTTTCTTATTTTCAGTAACATTGGTCACATACGATAAAAAAAGTCAAACTGTTTACATTAATGACCGCCACCTGTTTTGAGAAATAATTCATTTACGATAATATATATTCCCATAATGAGAACGAACCAACCAAATCCTTTTTTTAATTTATTGCCATCAACAAGTTTAGACAAGTAGTTCCCTACGAATATTCCACCGATCGCCAACGCCGTTACCGTTAAAAGAAGCGTCCAATCCATTTCAGAAGCATTTGTTGAAAGATCACCGACAAAACCAATTAAGGATTTAGCGGCTATGATCAGGAGTGATGTGCCAACAGCCATTTTCATCGGAAGCTTACTCAGCATTACCAAAGCAGGAATAATTAAAAACCCGCCGCCGGCACCAACCATTCCTGTCAGAACCCCAACAACAAGCCCTTCTATAATTATTAAAGGATAATTAAAAACCTGTTCTGCAACAACATCATTTTCCTTTTTGCTGTTCTTTTCCCTGATCATGGATACAGATGCTGCCACCATCAGGATGGCAAACAACATCATCATCAGGATCGATTTCGTTACAAGAAAATCACCTAAGTGAAAAACTTCTGTCGGAATAGCAGGAACAATAAATTTCCTGGTAGCAAATACGGAAACAATAGCAGGAATGCCAAATACGACAGCTGTTTTAATGCTGATCAGCCCTTGTTTATATTTCGGGTATGCTCCCACCAGGCTGCTTGTTCCAACAATAAACAAAGAATAAGCAGTAGCCATCATTGGCTCAATACCAAAAAGGTAGACTAAAACAGGAACGGTTAAAATTGAACCTCCGCCACCGATCAGCCCAAGAGATATACCAATAATGATGGATGAAATGTATCCGAATATTTCCATTGCCTGGGTTTATATATTATCAGCAAAGGTCGTATGATATAAATCATTGGACGGTTACATTTGTTACAAATAGGTTTTATTATTTTAACCTGCTGTTGCCTGGTTGTTATTAATTGCTGCAACGCTTCATGAGTGATGCAATTGCCGGTTTTTACATTTCCCATCCGGGTTATTTTCAGGTGTTAACCAATTCCGGAATTTCATGTAGTTGTCATCATTGCACTTCATGCGGGACTTGATGATAATTGCTGAAATAACGGTCAATACTCCAATCGTAATTATTGAAGCGTTAATTCCAAAAGCATCCGCAATTATTCCGGTTAAAATTGCGCCAATTGCATATCCTGAATCGCGCCAGAAACGGAATATGCCTAAACTCTTTGCCCTGTCCATTGGATTTGTATTTTCCGCTACCGTAGCAAGGAAAGTTGGATAAACCATTGCGGTTCCCCAACCCAGGACCACTGAAAGAATAATAAAATGAGTCATCGTTTCAGCCCAGGGCATAATCAATAATGCAAGCCCTTGTAAAAACATCCCTGCAAAGAGCATTTTCTTTTTACAAAAGTGATCCGCCATCTTTCCTGTTACTAATTGTCCCAACCCCCAAACAGCAGGATATGTAGCTGTTACAATTCCGATTTGTTCTAATGTAAAATGTTTTTGCGCCAGGAGAATCGGGAAAATTCCCCAAACCATACCATCATTCAGGTTATTTACTAAGCCGGCTTGTGTAACAGAACCGAGGTTCTTGTTTTTCCATGTGGTATCCCAGAATATATTTTTTAGCCGGGGAATGTTGTTTGAGCTTGTTTCTTTTGCTACATGATGTTTGGTATCTTTTATGAGCAACCAGCTTCCGAAAAATCCCAGCAAGGATAAAACAATTCCAATATAAAACGGATAAGGTCTCAATCCGTATTGCGCGGCAATCCACCCGGTAAGAAAAGCTACAGCAGCGACCGAAATGTATCCTGCAAACTCATTCAAACCCATTGCAAAACCTCTTTGTTTTTCTCCTACCAGGTCAATCTTCATTACAACAGTGCTGCTCCAGGTCAAGCCCTGGTTTATTCCCAGTAAAACATTCGCGGCTATGATCCAGTTCCAGTTTGGCGCATACATTAAAATAAACGGGACAGGAATTGCAAACAGCCAGCCGATGGTAAGCAAGTTCTTTCTGCCGAATTTATTTGCTAAAGAGCCGGCAAAATAATTGGCGATTGCTTTGACGATTCCAAAAACAATAATGAACGAGAGGATCGCTGTTTTTGCGGCAATATGAAATTCGCCTTCAGCAATTTCCGGAAGCAGGACTCTTTCTAAACCAACCATCCCACCCACAAAGGCGTTGATGATCACAAGAAGAGTAAATTGCTTCCAGTTTTCTTTAAGGCCGAGCTTTGTAGTGTTCATCGCAATAAATTTGTCTGAACAAAATTACTGCCGGCGATTTTTAAAACACTTTACATATGATAAGAAATCATTTTTGCGCCCGGATACGACTAAGGCTTACAGGGGTAATTCCTAAATAGGAGGCAATGAATTTTAATGGAACTCTTTTAAGAATATTGGGATGATCCTTCAACAAATTAAAATAGCGGTGATCTGCGGTATAGAACTGTAAACTTTCAAGTCGGTTTACCGTATTTACATAGGCTGTTTCAACGATCTTTCGAAAAAGTCTTTCTAAACCGGGATGCGAATCAAACAACTTAAACAGCTTATTTGAATCAATTGCAATTAATACCGCATCTTCTATTGCCTGAATGCCTTTTCGTGAGGGTTTTCCGGTAAACAAACTTTCTGCTCTTGCCACCATCGCATTTTCAAATTCAAAACTCTCCGTTATATCAACGCCTTCTTTGAAATAGTAAATTCTGACACAGCCTTCCTTAACAAAATAGATGGTTTTGCAGGTATGGCCTATCGGTTGCACATCTACACCTTTATTACATTGTACCTCCTTACAGATTTCAAGCAATGCTTTTTCGGCTTCAGCTGAAACCGGGTGAATGGTTTTGATTTGAAGTAAAAGAGATTTCATTCACTATTCTTTTTAATTAGGGAGCTGCGCGAAAACCAAATCCAACAACTCACCTAAAGATAATCCATCTTTAAATGAAATGTCATGGAATTATTTCCCTGAGCTTTTTGCTTTTGTTGGCTGCCCTTTTCACTTTACTGCTACCGCATTTCTTGAATTGAAACTTTTTTCGGCTATCTCATTCCCTTACTAATTTATTAGTTTCACCAATTCAGTTCTACTACATTGCACAAACCCGGTATTGGGAGAATCATATTTTACCAATTACGCACAGAATCCACCTGTCACATCACCAAACACCCCAATAGCACAATGCGCAAGCAACAGTAAGAGTTCTTCTGCGAAGGAGTGTTACTTTTGGTTTACCTGCATGAATCCTTTACAGAAATTTTGGAGCAAACGGATAACATTCCTGCTTATCCTGGTCCATACCGTTACAACAACGGTGATGGCGCAGCAACCGTTCTTTCATAATTATTCCGTTTCTGATGGCCTTCCCAGCAATGAGATTTACGACGTCTTCCGCGACTCGAAAGGCTTTTTATGGTTCGCTACAGATGCCGGCGCCAGCTGTTATGATGGTTATCATTTCACTAATTATACTTCGCAAGACGGCCTTC
>JBKJMR010000677.1:0-3033 GCA_046596275.1 Bacteroidia bacterium
CATGTACTTTCCATTGAGCTGCAATGGTTTTATGTTGAACCAGCAAATCATCATGTCGATATCCTGTGAAACCTGTGGCTGATTATTTTCACGCACGATCATGTCGCCGCGTGAAATATCAATCTCATCTTCCAGCGTCATCGTCACGCTCATTGGAGAAAATGCTTCTTTCACATCCGCACCGAAAAGATCGATTGATTTTATTTTTGTTGCAAACCCGCTTGGAAGCACAATTACGCTATCCCCTTTTTTGAAAATCCCACCGGCAACTCTTCCGGCAAATCCACGGTAATCATGAAATTCATTGCTCATCGGTCGCACGACATACTGAACAGGAAAACGCGGATCGATGTGATTATTGTCAGACGCGATGTGAATATTTTCTAATTGATAAAGCAAGGTCGGACCTTCATACCACGGCATGTTTTTCGAACGGTCCACCACATTATCGCCGTTCAATGCAGAGATCGGAATAAAGCTGATGTCGATTGATTCCAACTTCGATGCGAATGCTTCAAAATCTTTCCTGATGCTGTTGAACGTTTCCTGTTTGTATTCCACCAAATCCATTTTGTTGATACAAACAACGATGTGAGGAATTTTCAAAAGCGAAGCAATAAAAGCATGACGCATGGTTTGTTCGATCACACCTTTTCGTGCATCGATCAGAACGATTGCAAGATTTGCAGTAGAAGCGCCGGTCACCATATTGCGCGTGTACTGGATATGCCCCGGCGTATCTGCGATGATGAATTTTCTTTTTGGTGTTGCGAAGTAGCGATAGGCAACATCAATTGTAATTCCCTGCTCGCGTTCTGCGCGCAATCCATCGGTAAGCAACGCAAGATTTACATATTCTTCTCCGCGCTGTTCGCTCGAAGCTTTCACCGCTTCATACTGATCTTCAAAAATGGATTTGCTGTCGTAAAGCAATCTTCCGATCAATGTGCTTTTTCCATCATCCACAGATCCCGCAGTAGTGAAACGCAAAAGATCCATATCTAAATATCCTTCTGTTGAAACAATTTTATTTTCTGACATAAAATTTTACTTGTTGAAATTATTCGCCCTTCATTTCGAATTTACCAGGCCCAAAAATTTAATCTCTGTAATCTGTGTAATCTGTGGCTAAAAATATCCAGCTTTCTTCCGGTCTTCCATTGCAGCTTCAGAACGTTTGTCATCCGCACGTGTTCCGCGTTCGGTTGTGCGCGATGATGCAACCTCCTGAACAACTTCTTCCAAAGTAGACGCGGTAGATTCCACAGCGCCTGTGCAAGTAATATCACCAATCGTTCTGAAACGAATAATTTTTTCTTCTACAACTTCTGTTGGACGTTTCTCCATAAAGTCAAAATCAGCAAGCCATTGTCCGTCGCGCTTAAAAACATTTCTCTTGTGCGAAAAGTAGATTTTCGGCAATGGAATATTTTCTGCGAGAATATATTGCCACACATCCATCTCTGTCCAATTAGAAATCGGAAACGCGCGAAAATGCTCTCCCATATTTTTTTTGCCATTGAACAGATTCCATAATTCCGGTCGCTGATTTTTGGGATCCCACTGACCGAATTCATCACGGTGTGAAAAGAAACGTTCTTTCGCTCTTGCTTTTTCTTCATCACGGCGTGCGCCACCAATTGCACAATCCGTTTTCAGCTCTTCAATCGCCTCAAGCAATGTTACGGTCTGCAAAACATTTCTGCTGGCATTAATTCCTTTTTCCTCGACGGCAGTTCCTTTATTAATTGAATCCTGAACAGAACGAACAATCACTTTCGCACCGATCTCATTCGCCCACCAGTCGCGGTATTCTAATGTTTCAGGAAAATTATGTCCAGTGTCAATGTGCAATAATGGAAAAGGAATTTTTGCAGGCCAGAATGCTTTTCTTGCAAGATGACTTACGATAATTGAATCTTTTCCGCCTGAAAAAAGCAGCACAGGCTTTTCAAATTGCGCAGCTACTTCCCGCAAAATAAAAATAGATTCGCTTTCTAATTCCTGTAAATGTTTGAGGGTATAATTAGTCATTTTTTATATAGAATTATTCAAAACGTATATTCCTGTTCACAAAAGTCAAAAGTGTTTGCACACAATCATCTTCATTCAGCGTATTTGTTTTTAATTCCAAATCCGGGCACGCGGGCACTTCAAAAGGTGCATTCACTCCTGTAAAATCTTTTATTTCTCCTTTACGCGCTTTTGCATACAAACCTTTTACATCACGTTCTTCGCAAGTTTCCAGCGGCGCATTAACGAAAACTTCAAGAAAATCGTTTTCGCCGATAATGTTTTTTGCAAGCGTACGTAAATCGTTTGTCGGACTCACAAAGCTGCAAACAGTAATGATGCCGGCGTCTAAAAACAATTTTGCTGCTTCAGCAATGCGGCGAATATTTTCTATGCGATCTTCTTCTGAGAATCCTAGATTTTTATTTATGCCGCTGCGCACGTTATCACCGTCTAGCACATACACCAATTTTCCCTGTGCATGCAAAGCGCGTTGTAAAGCAACAGCAAGTGTGGATTTTCCGGAACCCGAAAGTCCGGTGAGCCAAAACACTTTTGCTTTTTGTTCCAGCAAACGCTCGCGATCTTCCCGCTGCACGAGGCGGTCGAAGATGGTATGAATATTTAATTGTTCCGTCATAAAATAAAAATGGTCTTTACAGTTTTACCCGGAAAGACCTTTGCGTTGTCGTAAATAACAAAAACAGCCTTTCCCGGTTTCAGCGCATACATTTACAGCACGACATATCGACGGACTGAAACGAATATTGAAAATGGGATTTTGCTTTCATGCTGTTCGGTGGCTCGCCTTAATTTGCGGGAGACAAATATACTGAGGAAACGGGGTTTAATCCAAATTTCTTATTGTGGGGGGACGAATTACGAATCAAAACGAATATACGAATCTGTGGTTGTTAGTTATTTCATTCGTAAATTGCCTTCACTCGCAAATCGCTTCTTTTTTCATTCTTATATTGATTTGATTGTAAATCGCACCCTTTTTTCATTCGTATATTCGTT